>NZ_DXLG01000214.1 GCF_019414865.1 Veillonella sp. | reverse complement strand
CAATAATACTAAAACATATGATTACAATAAAAGATAAAGATATACTTTCTATTAATCAACAATTAGTAAATTTTTTTGAAATCATTTAATAAAATTGTAAACCACCTACCAAAGATAATCAATTTATCTTCGATAGGTGGTTTATTTTATTCACCCTTAGCAATGCAATCTAAGAGTTCAATATAGCTTTGCTTATTTAATGCTGGTGTAAAGTTGTCTAATACATCTTTAGCGCCTGCTGCATCATCATATAATAAGTCTACGATTGTCATAGCCAAGGCTTGTGCTGTTTTAATGTAAGCTACATCAGGTACAGAGATTTCGTATTCTGCGCTGTGTAGTACACCACTGATACAGCCAACCCATGGATGGATAACCGGCATCAAGTGAGATACGTCCCCCATGTCTGTACTAGCTGTAATATGTGGGCCTTGGTATACATTGGCTTCACCAAAGATAGGGTTTGAATTTTCTCGTAATAGAGCATTCATACGTTCATCATTACGCATCGGTAAATAGCCTGGTAGGTCATTGATAATACATGTAGCCCCTACTGCATCACCACCGGCTTTTAATGCCCTGTTAACACGATGGTTACCATCTACAATAGCTTCAATATTAGAGGCACGCACATAGCTTTCAACTTGAACATAATCAGGCACACAATTTACCAATGTACCCCCTTGATTAATGATGGGATGGAATCTGAAATAATCGCTTTCTTTGAAAGTTTCACGAATGGAGTTAACCCCCATAACACCCATCAAAGCAGCATTAAGAGCATTGATACCTTCATGAGGTGCTTGAGCCGCATGAGCTACCTTGCCGTGATATTCAATCAGCTTAGATACAAAACCATTAGAGGTGCTACCTAGCCCCATTTCACCAGCTGGAGTTTTGGCAGTCTCCACATGCATTTGCATAGCCATATCGATATCGTCGAAAGCACCTTCATAGATGAGCTGTTGTTTACCGCCCATATACTTGAGTTTTCCTTGTTCACGCAATTTATTGCGGTAATCAATTTCAATCATTTCCTCTGCCGGAACGGCAAATAGTACAACATCGCCTGCTAATTCGTCCATCACCGCTTGTAAGCCTATAGCTACAGCAAACATATTAGTAATTTGTACATTATGACCACAGCAATGGGCAGCCCCTGTTAAATCATCAGCACGAGGATGGCGAGGACACAGAATGGCATCTAATTCCCCAACCATGGCAACCGTATATTTACTATCTCGGCCTTTCATTCTACCTTTTACACCTGTCAGTGCATGGCCTGTAGTATAAGAAATGCCAAGTTCATCAAACATAGCTTGAACCTTTTTAGATGTTTTTACCTCTTTAAAACCCAGCTCAGGTTCAGCCATAATAGATTCTGCTAATTCTCGTAAACGCGGTTGTGCATCAACAATAGCTTTACAAACACGTTCTTTAACTTCTTCCTTTGTCATACGGCTCATAATATCTCCTTTATAAAATCGACCGTATAAAATACGGTCGATCATGGAATCATAATGTAT
>NZ_DXLG01000213.1 GCF_019414865.1 Veillonella sp. | reverse complement strand
ATATCAAGAGTCTAAGGAGAAGTGATAGTATGATGGTAAAACCTCCATTGAAAAAATTGGAAAGTCAAGTAGATAGCAAATACACTTTGGTAACATTGGCAGCTAAACGAGCTCGTGAACTAACAGATGGTGAACCATGCTTAGCTGAATCTACACATGCAACTGACAAGCCTGTTTCCTTGGCATTCTATGAAATTGCCGAAGGTGAAGTGACTTATAAACGAACTAAAGAAGGCATTAAATAAGAAAAACGATTCCTTGTATCATTGATACAAGGAATTTTTAAAAGGAGAAGAAAATGCGAGGAAAACATATCATTGTCGCTGTATCTGCAGGTATTGCTGCGTATAAGGCAATTGAAGTAGTTAGCAGACTTCGTAAAAAAGGTGCTGAAGTGAAGGTGGTTATGACTCAAAACTCCACTCATATAGCTTCACCTCTTACATTTGGTGAAATTAGTGGACATCCAGTAGCTATCGACATGTTTGAACAAGTTCATCAATGGGATGTAGAGCATATTGCACTAGCTACATGGGCAGATGCATATGTGGTTGTTCCAGCTACGGCAAATGTAATTGGTAAAATATATGCCGGTATTGCAGATGATATGCTAACAACAACAATAATGGCTACTAAGGCTCCAAAATATCTTTGTCCCGCTATGAATACAGAAATGTATAACAATCCGATTACTCAACGTAATTTGGAAGGTTTACGTTCTCTTGGCTACCATATTATGGAACCTGCTGAAGGATGGCTTGCTTGTGGGGTTACCGGTATGGGGCGTCTACCAGAGCCTGAAGCCATTGTAGATTGGCTTGAATCACAGATTTGTAAATCTAATGAGCTTGAAGGTACTACAGTACTTGTTACAGCAGGTGGTACACAAGAAAATATCGATCCTGTTCGTTATATTGGTAATCGGTCGAGTGGAAAGATGGGGTATGCTATTGCTGAGCAAGCTGCCCGGATGGGGGCTAACGTTATTTTGGTCAGTGCACCCACATCTTTAGCCGTACCTAGTGGAGTTGATTTTGTTCCTGTTGACTCTGCTTTATCTATGCAACATGCTGTTGAATCTCGATATGATGAGGTAGATGTTGTTATTATGGCGGCTGCTGTATCTGATTTTAGAGTCCTTCACAAGGCAGAACAAAAAATAAAGAAAATGGAGTCCATGACTTTAGAACTTGTTAAAAATCCAGATATTCTACAAGGTTTAGGTGCTAAAAAGAATCATCAAATTCTTGTAGGTTTTGCAGCAGAAACTGAGCATGTTATTAAATACGGTCAAGATAAGGTTACTAGAAAAAATTTAGATATGCTTGTAGCAAACGATGTTAGTAAATCTAATGCAGGCTTTAATGTAGATACAAATGAAGGATACTTCTTATATCCTCATAAAGATCCTAAAGAAATGCCTAATATGAAAAAATCTGAATTGGCCCATAATATTATGAAAGAAGTTGTAGAATTGGTAAAAAATAAATAACACCATACATGAGAGAATCTTATGTTTGTAGTTTGTAATTGATAGAAAGATATGTAA
>NZ_DXLG01000212.1 GCF_019414865.1 Veillonella sp. | reverse complement strand
CAATTAAATATGTTGGGTTGTATTTCTGCTAGATATAGAAAAGTAGATGTGAAAGAAGTATAGCAAAATCTTATTTGACTTAAAGCTAAGTGTAAGTTTTATAATGTGTTCATATTAAATATTAGTCAAACAGTTTAGTTAATAAAGGAATTATATGAACAAAAAAAGATTAATTATATCCTTACTAGCTATTATTACTGTGGTTGGTGCTACTGTAGGTAGCTATGTATATAGGGATACTATATACAGTCGAATTGCTCGAACTGCAGCTGTGGTGAGTAGTCAAGAGATAAAACCGCTCCTTAATTCTGAAGGCCGTTACATTCGGCAAATTGTAGCTCAAGATAATAGCACAAGCCGTACTATTATGTGGCAGTCTGATAACAGTGAATCTGATGCCATCATAGAATATCGCCAAGATGGGACCGATACTATACAAACCATAAATGCTACAGATAAAGTTTTTACTGATGATAGCAGTACTACCTATATCCATGAGGCTACATTGACAGGGTTAACACCTAAAACAAAGTATGAGTATCGCGTTGGGTATGGCAGTGATCGCCGTAGTGATTGGTACTCCCTGGAAACGGCTGGTGCTAGTGTCTATGATGTGCTCATATATCCAGACTCTCAGTCGGGGGATTATTCTCAATGGGAAGAGATTGTAAAGGACTCAGCACATCGCAATCCAAGGACAGCCCTGTATATTAGTATGGGTGACCTTGTAGATAATGGGGAACAAGACTATCAATGGCGCACTTGGTTAAATTCCATTAGACCGTTGAGTGCTAATGTGCCGTTAGCAACGACATTAGGCAATCACGAGATGTATACATTAGATTGGAAAATGCGCGAGCCTTATGCGTATTTGAATTACTTCGCAGTACCGCCTAATGGGAACGAAATTTTTAATCGTCGTTATTATTCCTATGACTTCGGTGATGTTCATTATGTTGTATTAGATACGCAACTTTATGAAAGCAATCATGAAGATAATCATGATACACATCATCCAAATCTTTATGATGTACAGATTCAATGGTTACGCCAAGATTTAGCAGCAAATATTAAAAAGTGGACCGTAGTTCTCATGCATCGGGATCCATTCCAATATGCCTTTGACCGCCCTGGCGCAAGTCGTGATGTAGGATTCAATGAAGAGGGCGTATTGTTTATGCCTATCTTTGATGAGTTTAATGTAGATTTAGTGTTGTCAGCTCATTTACATTCTTATCGTAATAGAGGGCATGTACGTAACTTTGATCGAGATGCTTCGGGACCATTATATATTCTGACTGGTATTGCCGGAGATGCTCGTCGTCCTAAGTGGAAAGAACATCCTTTAGATGTATATGTGGCACCAGATCGAGATAAGAATAACTATATGACGATGACTGTTACACCGAATAAATTAATAGTAAAAGCTTTCTTACCAGACGGTACACAGCTAGATGAGTCGGTTATAGAGAAATAGAAGCATAAGAATATAAGAATATATAAGCAAAAGACACCTTCCTTGGAAGGTGTCTTTTTTGTGTGTTTATACAAATAGTTTTCTCTGATTTATAG
>NZ_DXLG01000211.1 GCF_019414865.1 Veillonella sp. | reverse complement strand
TGTGTATAAGAGACAGGGATAATGTAAAAAGAGCTCATTAGATTAATAATATATCATTCTAATGAGCTCTTTTCATAAAAAAAGGACCCGAATGGGTCCTTTTTATTTAGTAAAGAATGCCAGCCATTGTTGTAATTAGGAAAGCATTAACAAAGTCGATTAAGAATGCACCTACCAAGGAAACCACGAGCCATGCACGAGGGGATGGGCCGTGTTTACTTGCCAAGGATAACATATTAACCAACGCATTTGGTGTAGCGCCTAGACCGAAGCCGATAGCGCCAGAACCAAGCATAACTGCATCGTAGTTGCGACCAAATAGGAAGTAGATAAGGTATGCAAATACACAGATAAGTACCATTTGTGCAACTAAGATTGTAATAAGTGGTAAAGCAAGATCGATTAATTGAACTAGTTTCAAGCTATTGATAGCCATAGTTACGAATAGAGATAATGCTACATTGGATACTGCATCAAGAGCTGCATCGTTGATTTTGTAAGCTTTAGTGAAGTCACCGAAGTTACGGATTACAGCTGCACAAATCATTGCGCCGATGTACGCAGGTAGTGGAGTTAAGATAGACAAACCAGCACTTACGATAGTACCGATACCTAATGCAAGGCCAATCCACATACAGATTGTTAAAAGGTCTTGAGAATTAAATTGTTTGCCACCACTTTCAACGTGATCTTCGATCATGTCGATGCCTTCATCTTCCATTAACTCAGGATTTTCGTAAGGTGTTTTAACTTTGTGCATTTTAATAATGCGTTCACCTACAGGAGCACCGAGAATTGTACCAGCTACCATGCCGAATGTTGCGGCTGCAACCGCTGCTGATGCTGTACCAGGGATACCAAGCAATTGTTCGTAATATGGGCCGAAGGCGCCAGCAGTACCAAGACCACCAATCATGGATACGGAACCAGCCATAATACCGATGATTGGTTCAATACCTAAAGCTTTAGCAATCATAATACCTGCTGTATTTTGTACAACAATCCATACTGCACAAGCAAGGAAGAAGAAGATAATGAAGATACCGCCTTTTTTGAGGACTTTCAAAGAAGCCATCAAACCGATAGTGGTAAAGAAGGCAAGCATTAAGAATGTTTGTAGGGAACCTTCAAAGGTAATGTTCAAAATCTTGTAGTAAGAAAGAATGGCAGTTAAGAATGCAAATGGCAAAGCCCCTACAGCTGGTGCAGGCATACACATACGTTGTAAGAACTTGGAATGCTTGTTAATCCAAGTACCAATGAATAACGTGATTACAGCGAGGCCTACAGTTTGAATCATGGACAGTTTCAAGGTCCATACATCGTTGACTAACGCTAAGTCAATAAGTGGCATAAAATCACTCCTTTAAAATAAAAAATAAAACTTATATTTTATGGTATCATGAATGGTCGAAAAAAACTATAGAATATATAAGGCATAATAATTATATATTATTTATTTTCAACACTCACAACAACAGTAAAACCATTAGGTTTTATATATCTATATTAGATATATATCTATTTATAATATATTTATATTATATACAAAAATACGAGAAAGTAATAGTATAA
>NZ_DXLG01000210.1 GCF_019414865.1 Veillonella sp. | reverse complement strand
TGATAATTACTGAGAATGATTGAGAATAGATTATATCCTCAATATTCTGTATTGGATTTCCATATACTTTGTAATATGTATATATTGGTTTCTCAATTACATCCAAATAATAGCCTAAACTATTTATACCTTATGGTCAATAGTTTAGGCTATATTTAATAAAATCTTTAATTATGGTTTCTTTTTATCTGATTTTTTAGTTGAACCTTCAGGTGGCATTGTTATGATCGTATCTACTGGGTCATATACAGATTCAAAGGAATCAGTTTGTGTAACCCAGTTACCATATGTTATGGTTCTATACGTATTCATTGTTAAGCCTACATGCCCCTCTTGTACTTCTTTTTCTTTTAAAGATGGATCTACGCGTGTAATTGTCTTATTTGGTATTTCACTACGATCACCAACTGAAATAGATACATTTTTAGGCTTGTCTTGAGCAGTACCTATAATATAGATGGTTAGTGTACCATGATTCATCACACTGAGAATATAAATGGATTGTTGGTATGGATTTCTAAACTTAAAGTCTAAATAGCCCCATGCTACTGTAGCATCACGACCAGCTTGAATATATCCAACAGGTTCAAAGTGAGGTGTACGTTCTACAATATTCATGCCAGATAATAAGGCTGTATTAAAGATGGTAGAACTAACTTGGCAAATGCCACCACCAATACCTGGAACTAATTTGCCATCAATCATTACCGGTGCATCATCATAGCCAGCCTCAGCAGTACGCTCGCCTACAACATCGTTAAAGGAGAATACTGCACCAGGTTTAATCAATGTACCATTGATTTTATCAGATGCGAGTTGAATGTTATGTGTTCTGCTTTCATTATTTGGATCAAAATCTGTACTAAAGGATGCTAGAACGGTATTTAATGGTTTTAAATCAGAATCAGTAACCTTAATAGTATTTTTTGTGGTAAATACCATAGATAGAGATGTGATGCTTTCTCCAGATTGTAATTGATCCTTAAGGTTTTGTAAGGTTGCATCAATATCAATGCGTTTACCTTCTTTAGCAGGATGGAATACAACTTGACCATTCTCAATGGTTAGATATGCATCATGTCCTGGCGTATCAATTGATTTGGCAAGTTCTGTAAGGTAAGTTTTGCTTTTTACCTCGTCTAGCTTATATTGAGGTTGAAAATGTTGTCCATAATATAAGGCATTAAATCTATGTGAAAGCAAGGTCCACCAATCATCTTCATACCCATATGTAGAAATAGCTTTTACTACAGCCTCAGTATCTACTTGAATACCTAAATCATGATACGTAGCCTGTTGTTTTTTATTATTCCCCATATCAATGGATATAGTCTGTTGTGGTATTTTACTATTTAGTTCTTGTATTCGATCTTGTAATTCACCCTTTGGTGTATTAGATAGATCTGTATCATTGTAAAATACACCATACGATGTATTTTCTGTTGGGATGTATGAGCAGCCGCTCGTACTCAGCAGGACAAGCATAGTCCCTAATATTATATGTTTTTTACTCATTGTATTATAAACTCTCCCAAATTAGTCATTATATTCTCTAATTATAGCATATAAGCTGTCTCTTAT
>NZ_DXLG01000021.1 GCF_019414865.1 Veillonella sp. | reverse complement strand
ACTGTTTGATAAAAGAAAAATCCTTAGAACATACCATAAAATACATTCTAAGGATTGATTATTATATTGTGTCTAATAGTCTAATACTGTTAGTAGCTTTTACTATATCACTATATTTGTTTTACAGTTCTAGAGGCGTATACCTCTTTATCCATATATGATATAAAGCCAACGCTACAATCATTGTCACCGCTGTAAACATATAAAGATACTGATATCCTACAGCACTAGCTAACAGAGCAAGAATGACAGATCCCGCCCCCACACTTATATCTAATGCTAAAAAATATGTTGCTGTCGATACCCCAGCCCGTTCTATTGGTGCTGATTGAATGGCTAACGCTTGAAATGCTGGTTGTGCTGCACCATAACCTAAACCTAACAAAGGGGCCGTTAATATTATGGTTAATGGCGTAGTAGCTATTCCTAACGCTAATAGTCCTAGTATAAAGAGTACTAGGCCTGGGTAGATAATATATGTAGAGCCATACCGAGCATATGCTTTTCCTACTAAAGGGCGACTAATTATGATCATTACTGCAAAGATAGCAAAAAATGCACTACCCCAAATACCAGCGCCCATACTATTTAACTCAATGGGAATAAATACTAACACACCAGAATATGTAAAGCCAATAAATAGTCCCATTAAAGCCCAAGGTAAACTTCTTTTTTCAATAAATTGAGATATATGCCACCCTTTGTGAGTAGATGGTTTAGGCGATGCTAATTCTTTTGATAAGGGAATACAATTACTCAATACTAGGACTAAGCCAGTCATAATAGTTAAGAAAAGATAGAGAGCTATACTACCATATGAAGCAAGTGCATATAAGCCTATTGGAGGGCCTAATACCATTGCCACATTCGAAAAGATAGCAAACATATTTATGCCCTCCCCCTTTCGATTAGGAGGTAACACCAATACCGCCAACGCCGCCATTACAGTCGTGCCCAAAGCAAATACACCACCATGTAGCCCCCGCAATACAAAGATGGCTTCTAAAGAGGTTGTAAAATTAAAGAGCCCCATAATGATGAAAAATAAAGCAGTTGATAGTAGTAATACAACTCGTTTATTAAAGCCATCAATCAAGCGACCTGCAAAGAGCCTACATACAATTGTGCCTATTTGAAAATAGGTCATCGCTAATCCCGCATCTAAATCACTTCCACTTAATTCAGAGGTTATGACTATCGGCAAGGCTGCTACAAGAACATATTGTGTCATATATAAAATGCCACTGCTTATACCATAGTTTATAAAAGCAGGGCTCCATAATCGATTTGAATCCATCTATCTATCCCCTTTTCAACATTGTGTTACCTTGCTATTTTACGCCCCCTATACAAAGAGTTCAATAAGTATATTCCTTACTATGTACATATATCCTATACATATATCTATGAGTTATCCATAGTAATAATTTATTAATAAATGATACATAAACAAAGAACCTCTCTGAATATAATACAGAGAGGTTCTTATACTTTTACCAATAATAGGTAAAAGCATTATATATTATTGTTGATTGCGGATATCGTTCTTGTTGCGACTCTTCCACATAACCCATAAGGATGTAGCTACACAGATAGAGGAATACGCACCACTAGCAAAACCAATAATCATACAAAGAGCAAAGTTCTTTGTAGTGTCCCCACCGAATAGATAAAGGGATACACAGGCAAACATAACGGTAGCTAATGTATAGAAACTACGGTGAATACTTTGTGTAATAGATGCATTCGCAAGATCTGCAAATGTATCAGAACGTTTATGTGTATGTGTATTTTCGCGAACACGGTCAAAGATAACTACAGATTCATTCATGGAGTAACCTACAACCGTAAGAATAGCCGCCAAGAAAGACGCATCAATTTCTAATTGGAAATAAGAGAATACCCCAAGAACCATAATCAAATCATGGAAAATAGCAACGAGCGCAGAAATAGCAACTTTATATTCAAAGCGATAAGAAATATACAATGCTAATGCCGCAAACGCTATAACAAGATTTAACAACGCATGTTCTGTAACTTCGGAACCAATTACAGCACCTACAGTTTCAATACGTTTAACTGTATTGTTACCAATAGATTTAGTCAAAGATTCAATCACAGCGGCACTTTCACTAGGCTCAAGATTACGTGTACGAATCATTACGTCTTCGCCCGCTGTATCACCAGTAGTATCGCCAGAAAGCTGAATTTGTGCGTTTTCAAGATTATATTCTTTTAATACGTCACGAACTTGACTAACCTCTACAGGTTGATCAAATACAACTTCAACAATCGTACCACCAGTATAATCAATACCAAAGTTAAAGCCTTTAGTAAAGATGGAAATCAAACTGATAATAACAAGTGTGGAGGAAATTGCAAACCACCAACGATGATGCTTAATTACGTCTAATGTCATTTGCGTTTACCTCCTTTCAAAGATTTTGGTGCAAATGCGTCAGCACTTGTGCTTGGAGAGATATTCGCACCAAACCAGAATGGATGGTTCGTAAAGTTACAGTCAATAAGTAAGCGCAATAAGAAATGGCTCACAGTAATCGCTGTGAACATACTTACAACAACACCTACGCCTAAGCTGATAGCGAAACCTTTTACAGGGCCAGAGCCTAAGATTGTCAAGATAGCAGCAGTAATGATAACAGATACGTTCGCATCTGTAATTGTTGCTAAAGCACGACTGAAACCAGCTTCCATGGCTACACGCATGGACTTACCGGAGAACACCTCTTCTTTAAAACGTTCAAAGATAAGAATGTTCGCATCTACAGCAACACCCATGGATAAGATAATACCCGCGATACCTGGCAATGTCATAGTCGCATTAAAGCCTTTACCTAATACGAGCAATAAGAGCATAACATATACAAGTAATGCAATATTAGCTACAATACCAGAAAAACGATATAAAATAACCAAGAAAATCATGATCATTGCAATACCAGCACTGAAGGCTACAACAGATTTATCCTTGGAGTCTTGACCCAAAGAAGGACCAACTGTACGTACTTCCAATACATTAATTTTAACAGGCAATGCACCGGAACGTAATAAAATAGCCAAGTCTTTAGCTTCTTCTAAGCTTTGACTACCAGAGATAGTTGCTTTACCACCTGTAATTGCTTGTTGTACTACAGGATTAGTCAATTCTTTACCATCCAATGTAATGGCAATACGACGACCAATATTTTTAGATGTTAAATCAGCAAATTTCTTAGCCCCTTCATCGCTTAATTCAATAGCAACGAGTGGTTGTTTATTTTGACCTAACTCTTCTTTTGCATCTTTTAAATCATCACCAGTCATAACAGTTTGACCTTGGTCGTTTTTAAATTCCAAGACTGCTGTCTTACCGATACGTTTAATCGCTTCGTCAGGATCTTTTACACCTGGCAATTCGATGATAATACGACGAGCACCTTCACGTTGTACTAATGGTTCAGACAAACCCATTTCATTAATACGACGCTCTAAGATTTGCTTCGCTCGTTCCACTGCATCATTGTCAGCTGCACCAGTCGCAGAGTCCTCTGCTTCTAATACGATGTGCGTACCACCTTGCAAGTCTAGACCTTGTTTCAAAGAGCCTGCTAATGGTTGAATAAAATACGCAAACAATCCAATGATGGCAGCAATGACTACTAAAAACTTGATAATAGCTTTACCGTTCAAAATAGTTGCTCCCTTCTACTACTATACGCAATGTATAACGCCTTGCTCCGTTACAATTTTGCTCATCCGTTGGTCCAGTTCATCCATTGGAATTGGTATATCCCACAATTGTACTGACCAGCATACGCCCATAAATGTACGTGGTGAAAGTTCCTTGAGAAATCGATCATAGTACCCATTCCCCATCCCCATGCGACCGCCTTGACGGTCAAAGCCAGCACCAGGCACTAAAATCAAATCCAAGTCATGTGGATTAATAACCTCGTATGGCTCAGAGGGAATGCGTATATTTAACACACCCCGAGTGATAGATTCTAGAGACTTAAGACGAACGGCAATCATGGTCGTCTTATCTGTACATACTGGAACATATACGGATTTGCCATGTTCTAAAGCATGACGAATAACATCGTCTAAATTGGCCTCCTTGGGCATCGCCAAATAGGCCATAATGCTATTAGCTGATATATACTCAGGACTATTAACAATTTGATCTGTCAAAAGCGTAATCCATCTATGACAATCAGCAACGGATAAAGCAGCGCGCTGGGCCTTGCACGCCCGGCGCACTGCTTCCTTTGTATTCATTATTTTTCTTCCTTGTTTTTCTTGGAAAGAACGTTAGCAATTGCAGAACGTGCAAATGTTAACTCTACTTTTTCAGATACTTGAACCTTTACTTTTTCATCGTCAAGTTCAACGATTTCGCCATAAATACCGCCGATAGTAACGATTTTTTGACCTTTCTTCAAGCTGCCTAACAAATTAGCGCGCTCTTTTTGTTGTTTCTTTTGTGGACGCCACAATAAGAAATAAAAAATTACGACCATCAACAAAATAGGCCAGCTAGTTTGCAACACTTGTAAAATATCTTCCATTTTATCCTCCTAGTGTAATAAATATGTTTTTCTTTTCTAGTATAGCCACCTAATATAGATTTGACTAGACTTAATTACTATTTTTTAAAGCTATCCCAAAATTGCATTCTAAATTGTGGGAACCGATCTTCTAAGATGGCTTGTCTCATTTGACGCATAAACTCAAGCAAGAAGTAAAGATTATGGTATGTTACGAGACGCAACGCCAAAATTTCTTCCGCCTTATACAAGTGACGAATATAAGCGCGAGAATAATTTTTACATGTATAACATTGGCAGCCTTCTTCTAAAGGACCCCAATCATGAGCAAATTGCGCATTTCGAATATTAAGGCGACCTTTCCAAGTCATGGCCATACCATTTCGAGCAACTCGTGTAGGATATACGCAGTCGAACATATCAATACCACGTGCTACGCCTTCTACAAGGCAATCCGCCGTACCAACGCCCATTAAATAACGAGCCTTATTAGTTGGCAATAGTGGCGTAGTATATTCTAAGATTTCATTCATCAAATCATGAGGTTCCCCAACAGATAAACCGCCTATGCTATAACCTTCAAAGTCCATAGCCACGAGTTCTTCCGCACTTTGTTTGCGCAAGTCTTTGTACATACCACCTTGTACAATGCCAAACATTCCTTGACGGTCATGCGCTTTACGAGCCTCTTGGCAACGATGAGCCCAACGTGTGGTACGAGCTGTTGAGCGTTTCGCATAATCATGGTCCGCAGGATAGGGAATACATTCATCAAAGGCCATGGCAATATCAGAACCTAATTGCTCTTGTACCTTTGTGGCCACCTCTGGAGATAAAAACTGTTTAGACCCATCAATATGAGATCTAAAGGTTACACCATCCTCAGTAATCTTACGCATATCGCCTAAGCTAAATACTTGGAACCCACCGCTATCAGTTAAAATAGCTTGATCCCAGTTCATAAATTTATGTAAGCCACCTGCTTCTTCTACGAGTTCAGGACCAGGACGTAAGAATAAATGGTATGTATTGCTCAAGATGACTTGAGATCCCATCGTCTTTAATTCCTCAGGCGTCATAGTTTTAACTGTAGCTTGTGTACCTACAGGCATAAACATAGGCGTTTGGAAGGTACCATGTGGCGTATGCAATAAACCAGCACGAGCCCCCGTGTGAGGACATGTCTTTTGTAATTCATAAGTAATACTCGGCATAGTCCCTCCTAACGTATAAACATAGCATCGCCGAAGCTAAAGAAACGATACCGTTCGCGTACAGCTTCTTCGTAGGCCGCCAAACAATGTTCGCGACCAGCCAATGCACTAATCAACATTAATAATGTAGATTGAGGCAAGTGGAAATTTGTTACCAATGCATCAATCATCTTAAATTTGTAGCCAGGATAGATAAAGATTTGTGTCCATCCACTAATGCCTTGTAAGACACCGTCATCATTAGTAGCTGACTCAAGGGTACGCACAGAAGTAGTACCTACCGCAATAATACGGCGTCCGTTTCGCTTAGCTTCATTAATACGATCAGCTGTATCTTGAGATACCACGAAGAACTCACTATGCATTTCATGGTCCTCAATTGTCTCCGCTGATACAGGTCTAAAGGTTCCAAGGCCAACATGCAATGTAACAAATTCGAGCTCTACACCTTTCGCTTTTATCTTTTCTAATAATTCAGGTGTAAAATGAAGCCCTGCGGTTGGAGCTGCAGCTGAACCTTTTTCCTTAGCATAAACAGTTTGATAACGATCTTTATCTTCTAACTTCTCATGAATATATGGAGGTAATGGCATTTCACCAATTTCTTGTATCACATCGTCAAATACACCATCGCAAGTGAATTCAATGATACGACCTCCAAATTCTGTTTTATCTATAACGGTCCCACTTAATCGGTCATCAAATTCGATAACTTGACCAATAGGACATTTTTTACCAGGTTTAACAAGACATTCCCAGCGATTTTCACCACATGGTGTGAGGAGCAATACCTCAACCTTGCCACCAGAGCCTTGACGTTGGCCATATAATCTCGCAGGAATAACCTTTGTATTATTAAATACAAGTACATCCCCTTCGTGGAGTTCATCTAGCAAATCGTAAAAATGCTCTTTATGCGCAACCTCACCTGTAACCTTGTCTAAGGTCAACAGTCTCGCTGTATCACGAGGCTCTACAGGATGTTGAGCAATTAGTTCCTCTGGTAATTCATAATCAAAATCTGTAACTTTCATCGCAATCCTTATTAGTACATTTTCTTTAATGTAATGCCACTATAGTAGTGACGCAAAATAGTTTGGTAATAATTTGTATCCCCTGGTGTCGCACGCTTAGCCATTTCTGCAGCGCCCCATTGAGACATACCAAGACCATGTCCCCAACCGTGGCCTTTAATATAGACAGTATCATTGCTACCAGTAAAATTATGATATGCCTTACCTGTATCTTTAGCTGGGTTATGATTTACATAAAAATCAAATAGTGTTGATTTCAAGCCTAAAATACTGCGTAAAGAATCCCCATCAATGGTCGTTTTTCCAGAGGTACCTATGAAAGTAGCACTCTTAATTCGACCAGATACGCCGCGGTCAGATGTTTGTTGACCTGGCTTGCCAAGAGGTGTCAATTGAATACTCTTCAATTTGCCAACCCCTTTACTAGCTGCGTTAAGCTTACTTTCAAGGGCCTGACGAGAAGTAGTAACCGTCCAGTTCGATGTAGATGTGCCAGTACTAAAATCCTTTACACCTTTCAAATACGGTACATCACTACCCCAAACATTGACACTATCTTCAGTATAACCGCCACCATCAGAATGGAATAAAGCATTGATAGGGCGTTGGTTATATAACATAACCATCCCCTTTGTTTTATTAACTGCATTTGTAGTAGCTTGCGTTTCACCACTAACCCCATTATAAACTTGGTGATCTGTGGACGTACTCACATCATACAGCTTACCTTTATTCTCTTCCATAGTATGAAGAGCATAAGTTCGAGCAGCTACAGCTTGTGCTTCTAGTGCAGCTGCTGGCCAAGATGGAACGACTTCTTGCGGAACTACGCCATAAAGATAGTCTTCAAGAGGCACAGAATTAATGACCATCATCTTTCCATTATTAGCACGTAATGTAAGTCCTCCACGATAGCCTTTGCCTTCAAACAAGAATGGTGCATCACTATTGGCTGGTTTTAATGTAACTACTGTATCAATGACCTTGCCATTGACAGCAATTTTACCACTTCGAATACCAACAGAGGTACCACGGTTTGCACTGATTGTACTTACTTGACCATTAGCACTATTTAACACAACCAGATTAGCAGTAGATGTAACTGTAGCATCGGAACTGCGACTACCCAATAACACGCGCACATTTGGTACATTTTCTACACGCTCCGTAGCAGGTGTAACAACAGAACCTACTTTATTACGCGTAATAGCAGCCGTATTAGCTTTAATACTATTGGCTTCAGAAGTTTTTACAGCCTTAGATGCAGCTGGCTTTACCGTTGTAGCCTTAGCACTAGTAACTGTAGATTTTGCAACAGGCTTTTGAGCCGTTGTTGCAGCCTTAGTTGCATTTGACTTCGGAGTCACTTTTGGCACAGGCTTTGGAGCCGGTTTAGTTACAAGTGGTCGAAAAGTTGACCGCTTCGTCGTATTTACTTTCGATACATTTGTTGTAGATACTGTTGCTTTCGGCGTTGGCTTTTTAGTCACTACTGCACTTTTATGTTGCAATGTAGCCCCTTGTGCAACAGATGCACCGCCAATATTTACACCTAAAAACAAAGTTGCCATTATCATCAATTGTAATCGTTTCGTTTTCATTGTTATTTCCCTGTCTGTGAAATACCTAAATGCTCATAGGCAAGTTTAGTGGCCACCCTCCCACGCGGTGTACGTCCTAAAAATCCTAATTGCATCAAATATGGTTCATACACATCTTCGATGGTATCTCTCTCTTCGCTGATAGCTGCCGCAATAGTATCTATCCCTACCGGACCACCATCATACTTTTCAATAATACACTCCAACACACGTCGATCGATTCGATCGAGTCCTTCTTTGTCAATATATAAACGTTGTAACGCATCATCTGCAATACTTTGAGTGATAACCCCATCACCTATGACTTGTGCAAAATCACGTACCCGTTTAAGTAGACGATTTGCGATACGCGGTGTTCCCCTTGAACGTCGCGCAATTTCACTGGCCCCAGTCGGCTCAATACCAATTTTGAGTATTTCTGCCGCTCGAGTCACAATAAACTCTAATTCCGGTTGTTTATAATATTCCAACCGGTTAATAATCCCAAAGCGGTCCCTTAATGGTGCCGCCAAAGCCCCCGCCCGTGTTGTGGCACCTACCAAAGTAAACTTTGGCAAATCAATACGCACTGTTCGAGCACTTGGGCCCTTACCGATGATAATATCAATTGCATAGTCCTCCATAGCAGAGTACAATACTTCCTCTACACTGCGAGACAAGCGATGAATTTCATCGATAAATAATACATCATGATCATCTAAATTCGTTAAGATGGCAGCCAAGTCGCCAGACTTTTCAATAGCAGGACCAGAGGTTATGCGAAAATTAACACCCAATTCATTCGCAATAATACCTGCCAGTGTAGTCTTCCCAAGACCTGGTGGACCATAGAGCAATACATGGTCTAATGCTTCACCACGCTGCTTTGCAGCTTGAATATACACATTTAGATTGCCTTTAGCCTCTTCTTGACCTACATACTCGTTAAAGAACTTTGGTCGTAGGCTATATTGCCACATATCTTCTTCGTGCTCGCCATTTCCGACAAGGCGTACTTCTTCGTTCATCCTTATCGTCCTTTCCCAAGCTCAATCAAGCTGACCTTAATCAACTCAGATACATCGCGCTTACCATCATCTAAAGACTCTACAATGTCAGCCACATCTCGTTCTGAATAACCTAGCGACACAAGAGCCTCAATAGCCTCACCGGTAGCACCACTAGCGGCAACGCCAATCGGCTGTATAGCTGCTGGTGATTCTGCAGATATATGTGTCATCTTCGCTAACTTATCCTTTAGTTCAAGAACAAGTCGCTCTGCAGATTTCTTCCCAATACCAGGTAACTTTGTTAATTGCTGTACCTGGCCATTGATAACAGCTAATTTGAAAGCCTCTGGTGTCATGCCAGACAAAATGCCAAGCCCCACCTTAGGCCCTATACCAGAAACAGAAATGAGTAAAATAAACAACTCATACTCCTCTTCCGTCCAAAAGCCATAGAGTTGCATCGCATCTTCACGTACGTTGAGATACGTGAATAGCGTTGCCTCATGACCTTCAATCAATTGTTGTCGCGTAGTGGTCGGCACATATACACGATACCCTACGCCATGTACATCTACGTAACAAGACTCTTTAAAGAGATGTGTTACGATACCCCGTACATACCCTATCATTATACCAACCTCTTCAATCTATCATTGTGAGAACTATGAGCCGTACAAATAGCGACAGCCAATGCATCTGCCGTATCATCGGGCTTAATTTTCTCACGAATCCCCAAAATATTCATTGTCATATAAATGACCTGATTCTTATCAGCCTTGCCGTAACCTGTAACGGCTTGCTTGATTTGTAGCGGTGTATATTCGTAAATAGGAATGCGATGTTGTTCAGCCGCTAATAAGATAACACCACGTGCTTGACCGACCTTGATGGCCGTCGTTACATTGCGGTTGAAGAATAATTCTTCTACCCCGAACTTATCAGGCTTGAATTCCTCTAGAATATCACTTAGGTCATTAAATAAAATTTCCAACCGCTGTGAATCTGTTAATTCCTTAGGAGTTGTGATAGCCCCATAGGCTACAGGTGTTAATTTGCTCCCCTTCACGTCAATAATGCCATAACCGCATATAGCCGTGCCTGGGTCAATACCTATAATTCGCACCTTAACCCCCTTAGTTTAAAAATGAGATAAGCTGTCGCCTACCTCCATTACATAATCTATTTTATTATAGCACAATACCACATCGAAGTTCATGAATTTCCATAGAAATTTTATAAGAAACTCATTAATTTTCTTATTCCCCATGGTTCTCTAAAAAATACATAAAAAAGGAGCACCTTTAAAGTGCTCCTTATCATAATTATTCTTCTTCGTCGTCTGGCAAGATACCATTGTGATATACGTTTTGTACATCATCAAGATCATCCAATACGTCGAGCATTTTTTGCATTTTTACAGCATCATCACCAGTCAACTCAATAGTTGTATCTGGAATCATGGTAATTTTAGCTACTTCTGTTTCAATGCCCGCATCAGCAAGAGCTGCTTCTACAGCATCATAGTCTTCAGGAGTAGTATAAATTTCAAATACATCATCTTCAGACTTAAGATCTTCTGCACCTGCTTCAAGAGCAAGCATAGTCAATTCATCTTCGTCATGACCTTCTTTATCGATAACGAAAACGCCTTTAGATTTGAACATCCAGCCTACGCAACCGCTTTCACCAAGATTACCACCTTGTTTGGAGAAAGCATGACGCACATCGGCAGCCGCACGGTTACGATTATCCGTCATAACTTCTACAGTAACGGCAACACCGGCAGGACCATAACCTTCATATACGATTTCTTCGTATGCGTTCATATCCGTAGCGCCAACGCCCTTATCGATAGCACGTTGAATATTATCCTTAGGAATATTGTTTTCACGAGCTTTTTGTAAAGCCAATTTCAAACGCATATTACCTGTTGGATCGGCACCACCCATACGTGCTGCTACAGTAATTTCACGACCGATTTTCGTAGCCAATTTAGCCTT
Organism: Veillonella sp.; assembly: GCF_019414865.1. Lineage (GTDB taxonomy): Bacteria > Bacillota > Negativicutes > Veillonellales > Veillonellaceae > Veillonella. The sequence continues at coordinate 9,087 of NZ_DXLG01000021.1, read as the reverse complement.
CAATGCATCGGTTTTACCTTTTTTATGTTTAATATTTGCCCATTTTGAATGTCCTGACATAGACGCCTCCTATTTATTCCACCATGCCTCGCCCCGCAGCCGATCAAGGATAATCGATACAGCACTACGCACAGATAAATGATTGTATTCACCATGGCCATATATAGGTTCTAAAATATAGTCAAAGCTTTCCATCGTTTCTTTTGTCATACCATAACCGGTACCAAATAATACTAACACAGGGCGCCCCTCATTTTCAAGATGTTCACGCATCCGTGCATAGGAAATTGTATTATCATAGGTACGCGCATCTGTTGTCGCCACAATAGGTTTCATACCTTCTAGGTCTTCAATCATTCGCACTGCTACTGCAATAGAGTTAACCAACTCCACGCCGGTGAAAGCATCCTTGCGATCTGGATTGTAAGTAGAACCAAATCCAGATTTCCAATGTTCCATGATGGTGCGCACCAACTCACGCTGAGCAGGTATATTGTGAATCACAAAATATTTAGATACATCATAGGTAATAGATGCTCGTGCAATATCGTGAATATCATAATTTGTAATGGCCGTCGTAATGACCTCTTTATGCTTGTTCATAATTGGATAATGAACAAGTCCAATATATAAATTAGCCAAAGCCTTAAATCTCCACAACAATAAAAATACAAAATAAAATTAATCGATTAAAAGCGGTACAAAATAAGCTTCAGTACCAGCAATCTCTTCTGTAGAAAAACGACAACCGACTGCAGAAGCTTGATCGCCAAGCATAAAACAAGATAATGTCAAACAGCCTTCTTTCATACCACTATCTACGGTATGAATAAAGTGTTTCTGCTTAATGAATTCCTGATACATAACCTTTTTGCTGTCCCGACAAACTATATCATCATAGTTATCTACAAATTTCTCCATGTATAATTCAGCTTGATTTCCACGTTTTTGAACAACCTGAATATTTCGCCCTTCACGTCCCCAAATTTCCTTTTGAATATAAAGTCCATCATCAAGGTTCAGGAAATCACTTTCAAAATAGGACGGCGTCAAATAGCGCTCGATAATATCTCGCTCAGGGGCCGTAAAAAATTGGTTTGTTAAGTATAGAGCATACACTAAGGACATAAACGATTTATTCTGTAAAATAATCGCCTCTGGTGGATTAAATAGATTAAAGCGGTATTCATTATACAAATCTAAAAACATTTCACCTAGTGGTTCACCATCTGCTGTAGTTTCATCAATCAATAGTTCCATAGGATGTAAACGATACAGATTGGCTGCATGACTACCGTCAGATAATAGAATACCCTCATCATCAATGACCATATCATAAAAGGATAGGAATCGAACATCTGCTTCTGGGCATGCTGATTTCATAGCCTGTAAGAGAAACTGTGTAGTTCCATAGTCCTCTAAATAATCATGAAAGCACCCGAAAACAAAGGGTTCTGTTTCATTATCTGTCATCATATTATGTTGTTTATTAGTCACACTATATTTTTTACGAGATGTTCCTTCATATACGCGTTTCAAAAAACGTTCAAGTTCATTATAAGCATCTATATTAGGATCTACTTTATCGAAATATCGTGCCGCTACACCATTAGCATAATAGCTTTCAATTAGAAAGCAGGGTGTATCCGCATTAATCTCGACCATACGCAATTGCCCTCTATCATCAAGGACAAAGTCAAATCGTGATAGCCACGTAGGTAAGCCCAATGGATTCCCACGATGTAAATAGGGAATCAAATTTCCGGGCATATCCATATTGAGAGCGAACTCATCAGGAGCCTGCTGAAATACCTTAGCGGCTTTACAAAATATTTGAAATAACATCCGCGATGCATGTCGTATTTCATCATAAAATTCGGCTGGAAAGGATTGTGCAGTAAGAGCAGGATACCGATCATCATAGCCTTCATAATCTACAAAGGGCAATATATTCGTATCAAGTTCATCTATATACGATTTCATAATATCGGCCTCCATTAGGAACTACTAGAACGTGCACCTGCACTACCAAAGCCAGACTTTTGACCTATAGAAGAGGCTTTTTGACTTCTACGCTTCTCATAGTCTTTATACGTACGTCGTCCTAAAGAACTATGCGTATTTGAACCTGTTGTTGTATATACATTAGGCTCCTCATAGGGTTTTAATGGGGCTGCCACACGATAGGTCATAGTTCGTCCATCCATACGCGCTGTTGGTGGATTAAATCCGTGAAAAATATAATAACCTGCTGCAATACTAGGTAGCAGCCCAGCTAAACCAGCGTCCCACACTAAATTTCCACTAGTATCGCGGTGAAATGTAACAGACCGGTTATCATCATATAAAGCTGTTTCTTTACCATCTCCATGATTTAATAGAGAATAACGATTACCTTGATTATCCTTTAATCGAACTTCCCCGTCATTTGCTTCAGGATAGATTTTATCACATACGACATAAGCAATGTCATTCCTGTATGAAGACACACCAACGATACCTGCTACAGCGGCAAAGGCACCCGTTATGTATAGAGTTTTCTTACTTGGCTTATACATAGGACACTCCCTTAGTGCACAGCACCACTAATAACGAGAGCAAGACCTACAAAGATGCCAAAAACGAGGATACCCGCTGCTGTATTACCACGCATAATCTCTTCAGATAAATTATATTTTCGATGCCATAAATTAATAAACATATAGCCTGTTACAAATAATACAATTCCTAAAATAGCATATACGATACTGGCCACAACACCGTGCAATAAAGATGTATCAGCTGTAGCCACTACAGGAGACATGATGACAGCGCGCAAGATTTCACCAATGCCGATAAATGAACCTGCTGAGAGCCATGCGACAGCACAGTTACCACGCTTAATTTCTTCACTAAATTTTCCAGGCACGAAGAAATCAATAACAGTATTAGCTGTTAACATTAGAAAAATTCCAAAACAAGCATAAAAAATCGTCAATAATATATCTGGTATATAAATCATTATAAGCCTCCTAATAATATAATTTTGTATTGGATGTGTTATCAGAGTTGCTGGTAGGATACAACCGTTCGCGTCCCGTTTTATCCCCTAGTCGAACCATGGTCGCATAGTTATCGAGTATATGAGAGCTGATAAATGTACGATCAATAATTTTCCAATCCTCTTGTGTTAATTTTGATTGTTCACATACCTTAACCCTAGTTTGTCCATCCGTATTAGTGATGAGATACACCAAGTCCCCAGAATAAAATACAATAACTTCATGTCCCTCTTCTAAGTTATCCCGCTCATTCTTAATATCACCATTCACAGAATCAATCAAATCTAATGCGGTACTAACAGGGTCCAACGAAGACGTGTATACATAGTCGCTATCCGAATCTGTTTTTGTATAATATGCAGATGTGTCATGCATATGTTCTTTTGCCGTGTAAGGCACTCCAAACATAGCACGTATACTATGCCAAGACAAATCATTGTCCGACCAAAACAGAAATAGTAAAAATAATGCACCGACCCCTATAGAAGTAGCAACTCCTTGAAAGCGTTTTTTTAGACGTTGATTCCGTTTCTTTTTACTAATAGCATTAGCTTCCGCATCATTACAGAGACGAATATTCCTCAAAGGAACACGTGCCCCTTCGGCGAACATCATCTCACCTTTAAACCAATTTTCTTCAAAGAATACGCTAGCGCCGCCTTCACAAGGCAATTGATATTCCTTATAGCCAGCTCGATCACCTACGGAAGCACCACTATCACCATCTACATCTACAACCTTTTCCAAACCGATTTGATGTAATGTAAAGCCCTTCGGTGCACGCTTACGATAGGATGTTCTAGATACAGTGCACCATTCATTATCATTGTATTCAATGGTGACCCATATTTTATCTGTTCCCTCTACAGCCTCGAGGCCATATTCGTGCCAATAATCACCAGGTGATTTTTGCATTGACGGCTTAGCTTTATAGGCCTGTTCCTGATCTGCTTTTGGAATAATCTCGTTATATTTAATTTTTTCAGTTATTACATAACGACTGCCCTGAACCTCAAGGACATCATAACAATTAAACTCCATACATAACCTCGCTCGAATAGGCAAAATCATATGGATTTCGGCCTATTCCCTCTCCAAAACGGGATTTAATGAAATTAAGCTTTAAAGTAGCCTATCCGCTCATGAATCGTTTCATTTTCAATAATGGAAATGCCATACTGCTGACCTATTGTAGCTTTTACAAGGACATTGGCCACATCAGCCGTCTTTACGGGTTCTTGGCTCATTAATATATGAGCTTTGTTGATAACACCAAATATAGCACAGCTAATGCGTTCTACCAACTTAGATTCTTCTCGAATTAATGTAGCTGGACGAACAATAACAATCGCTTCAAATGGAAGTTCTAAGATAACCTCTTCCAATTGTCCTTTCATGGACATATAAAAGAATTTTGATTTTGGGTTTGCCCCTAAAGAAGACACTAATCCATATTTTTTTACTCCATTTTGAGCTGCAATGCGAGCCATTTCGTACTGGTAGGTATAATCGACTGTCCACTGTGCTTCTTTAGAGCCTGCTTGTTTACGGTTTGTACCCATAGCAGAGAATAAAATATCCCCTGTCACTAAGTGTGCCCATTCACGAGGTTCATCAAAATTAACAATATGAACCGTTACCTTTGGAGATGTATATGTTACTGGACGACGTACAAATACATGAATGTCTTGAATCTCATGATTATCAATTAACGTGTCTACAATATGACGGCCCACTGCACCAGTGGCGCCTAATACTAACGCTTTCATTCTTCACCTTTAAGTCTTACAGACTCTTCCTGAACTATCTCTTTTAAAAGCTTAATCTCTTCTTTTGTTAATGGACGTTCCAATAAATCTGGACGTAACAACCGAGTTCTTTTAAGTGCTTCTTTTTGACGCCAAGTAGCAATATTTTTATGATGCCCACTTCTCAATACATCTGGTACAGTCCAGCCTCTAAATTCAGGGGGCTTTGTATATTGAGGGCATTCTAACAAAGGTTCATAAAAAGAATCCTCCTGTGCCCCACTCGCCGCACCTAGTACGCCGGGGATCATGCGCGCTACTGCATCGGCTACAACCATAGCTGGCAACTCGCCACCAGTTAATACATAATCACCAATAGAAATCGTTTCATCTACTAAATGTTCCTCTACACGATAGTCTACACCTTCATAATGGCCACAAATGAGGACTATTTGATCGTATGTAGCTAGTTCACGAGCCTTCTCCTGTGTGAAAGGCTGGCCTGTAGGTCCCATGAAAATAATACGACGTCGTATACTTTCACTAGGATTACCAATAAGACTCATTTCATCACACATCTCATCGGTAGTATAGGTACTGTTAAGGGTATTGTCATATTGAGCAATAACAGATTCCACCGCTTCAAAAATGGGAGGTGCCATCATGAGCATACCTGCACCACCACCATATGGCGTATCATCAACTTGACCATGTTTATTGTGACTAAAATCTCGAGGGTTAGTTACACCCATAGACAATCGTTCCGCTTCGATAGCCCGTTTTATGATGGAATGACTAAAAAAGGCATCAAAAAACTCAGGAAATAAAGATACGATATCGATACGCATAGACTGTCCCCTATACTTATTAACTCACATAAACTCATTAGCATTATCTATATATAGCTATATTATATAACTTTTACCATAATATACCTATATGTAGATAAAACAAAACCGCCTAAAGGATTATATCCATTCAGGCGGATCTACGATCATTAAATTATTTTCCACGTCAATGTCTTTAACAACATCTTCAATGGCTGCAAATAATTGATCTGGTTCCCCATCTTTGGAAACCACATAGACATCATTAGCACCCGGTTGTAATACATCAGTCACTGTGCCAAGCACATTGCCCTTTGTATCTTGTACTTCGAGACCAATAATATCAAAGATGTAATAGCGACCTTCTGGCAATTCAACTAAGTCTTCACGGCGTACTTGAATTTCTTTCTTACCGAATAATTCAGCCGTGTTGCGATCAGGAATTTCCTTAAAGGATGCTAATACAAATTGTTTGTGAAATCGTGCGGATGCAACGTGGTATTCTTTACCATCGATGTAACAGGCATCCATATGCATAAACCGTTCTGGAAAATCGGTTTGAGGCATAATACGAAGATCACCCCGCACGCCGTGCGGGGCGATGATAACACCTATTGTGATGAAATCGTTAGGCTTCATTATTGACGAAACGCAACGATTTTACCGTCTTCTAATAGGATTTCAGCGCCCATCATGGCATCCAAATTATCCCCGATTTTAACGGTAACTGTTTGCTCTAATGTACCTTGAGGAATTTCAGTTCCTAAGGATAATTCTTGAGCGTCTTTCAATTTAGCTGTTACTTCTTCTTTGAAAGCCAAGCGTTTATTTTTCTCTTCGTCGATTTGTTGACGAATTGCAGTAAGACTTGTAGCATCAACTTTAGCCGCATCAGCCAAAATACGTTGAGCTTGAAACTCAATTGCTTCCAAATCTTTATTCACCATATCAAGGCGAGTTTCAAGATCAGATACAATTTTCGCTTTCAAGTCTTCTGTTACTTTTGCTTTTACTGCTACAGGGACACGTAATGTCATTTCTTCCATTGGAATACTCCCTTTTAGACAATATCAACAGATATCTTTTTGTTCTCTTTAATAGCCGCCGCTTTCACCACAGCGCGAATTGCTTTCGCTATTCGTCCTTGCTTTCCGATGACTTTGCCCATATCCTCTGGGGCTACATGAAGTTCGTAAACTTCCATATTCCCCTTTTGGACCATGGTAACAGATACGGCATCAGGCTGCTTCACTAATGATTTCGCAATTAATGAAATTAATTCTATCATCACAGTATGCCTCTCTATTAATTACTTTTTAGCGTCAGCAAATTTTTGCATAACGCCTTGTTTTTTGAACAAGGAGCGAACAGTGTCAGTAGGCTGAGCACCTTTAGCTAACCAAGCCAAAGCTTTTTCTTCGTCTACATTAACGATAGCTGGTTGTTTAGTAGCATCATATTGACCAATAGTGTCAACAGGACGACCTTCACGTGGAGCACGTGCGTCAGCAACAACGATACGGTAGAAAGGAGCTTTTTTAGCACCTAAACGAGTCAAACGAATTTTTAACATGTGAAATTCACCTCCTTATACTGATATGGGTGGACAGGTTCAGCGCCCCTGCCCATGTATTACATAAACGGTAATTTAGGCATTCCAGGGAAGCCGCCCTTACCGCCACGTAAACCTTGCATGCGCTTCATCATCTTCCGCGCTTCTTCAAATTGTTTCAACAAGCGATTTACATCTTGTACCTGAGTACCAGAACCTAACGCAATACGCTTGCGGCGAGAACCATTAAGAATACTTGGATTTTCTCGCTCTGCTGCCGTCATGGATGTAATGATGGCCTCAATACGGCGCACCTCTTTACTGTTCAAATCAAAGTCTTTCAATTGATCCTTAATTTGTCCCATGCCTGGCAACATACCAATAATATTTTGTAATGGCCCTAACTTTCTCACTTGGTTCATCTGTTTCAAGAAGTCATCCAAGGTGAAATTGTTTTTCGCCATTTTCTTAGCCATTTCACGAGCTTCTTCTTCATCGATGGCGCCTTGTACATTTTCGATTAATGTTTTAAAGTCGCCCAAGTCGAGGATACGAGAAGCCATGCGGTCTGGATAGAATACATCGAAACCATCCATTTTTTCGCTTACCCCAGTGAACTTAATTGGCAAGCCTGTTACAGCTTTGATGGATAATGCAGCACCACCGCGCGCATCACCATCGAGTTTAGTGAGGATAACACCATCAACGCCTAATTTTTCATTAAACGTTTGTGCTGTTGTCACCGCATCTTGACCGATCATGGAGTCCACAACGAGTAGAATTTCATGAGGTCGAACAGCGGCTTTAATGTTGGATAACTCATCCATAAGGACTTCATCTATAGCCAAGCGACCAGCTGTATCGATGATAACCACATCTTTCAACATATGCGTGCTTTGCTCTACGGCGCGACGTGCAATGTCTACTGGATTGGCACCAGGTGTTTCATCAGCAAATACTGGGATATCGATTTGCTTACCTACAACTTGCAATTGAGTAATCGCAGCTGGACGATATACGTCGGCCGCTACGAGCATTGGATGTTTACCTTGTTTGCGAAGGTATACTGCCAACTTACCAGCTGTAGTAGTTTTACCAGCACCTTGTAAACCAACGAGCATAATAATCGTTGGAGGCTTACTGGAAATCATGATACGACTTTGTGTACCGCCCAATAACGCCGTTAACTCGTCATTTACGATTTTAATAACCGTTTGTGCTGGATTCAAGGAACCGAACACCTCTTCACCAAGGGCCTTTTCCTTAATGGACTTAACAAAGTCCTTCGCAACCATAAAGTTAACGTCTGCTTCTAGTAATGCAGTACGTACTTGACGCAACGCAAGATTGACATCATCTTCAGTAATTTTGCCCTTCCCCTTCAAGGATTGAAAGGCTTCTTGCAGTTTTTCTGACAAGCTATCAAATGCCATAATATCCCTCCATTTGCGCCAATACTTTCTGCACCTTAGTTTCAGCTAAAACATCTTTAGGCAAGGTTTCCTTCAATTGTGAAAGCAAACCTTCACGCTGTTCATATTGTTCTACCAAGTGCAACTTTGATTCGTAATCATTTAAAATGTGTCGAGCACGCTGCAAGTTATCGTGTACAGCCTGCCGTGATACGCCTAGTTCCTCAGCAATTTCTCCAAGGGACATATCGTCTTCGTGGTGAAGTTGTAAGGACATGCGTTGCTTGTCCGTCAATAATGGCCCATAGAAATCCAAGAGCAAACTTATAAGCACTCGTTCTTCCATTTCGCCACCTCCATCACTGTCAAGTCATATTACTTTACATATGGTACAGTATAAAAAAAAATGTGTCAAGTAGAAATACTTAACATCTAAATTATAGATAATTATTTTCATATTTTACTTTTATATATACTCAAATATGCTATAATAAGGATATCTAATAT
>NZ_DXLG01000209.1 GCF_019414865.1 Veillonella sp. | reverse complement strand
GGTATATGTTGATCTTCCATATTAATTGGTACATATAGAGCATCCATATTTTCATATGCCATCCGCATAAATGGGTATTTAATTATCATCGGTGTATTATATCCAACACCAAATTCTAGCATGACAAGCTTTTTATCTTTATATCGCTCTATAAAGTCTGCATATCTATTTTGTGCCGCATACCAACCTTCGTCTTGTACAAAGGTGCCATCAATACGTAAGTTCATTGTCATCAATTCACCACATCTAGGACAGTGAGGAATTAACTCGGTAGGAATTTTCATATCCTTTTGTTCCTTAACCATACGGCGCACTTGTTCTTCATTATCATAAGTCTTTTGATGACATAGCTCAGAGCATTGCCACAAGCCATAATCACCTTGCATGTAATAAAATCTACTTTTATCTACACCGGCCAATTGCATTTGATGATCTACATTAGTGGTAATCACAAAGTAATTCTTATTTTGTAATAACTCCATCAACCGAATATAAGGTTCACCTACTGAAATATCATAGCGATTATAGTAGATATGACGGCTCCACCACGCCCAATATTCTTCCATGCTTTCAAATGAATAGAATCCACCAGAATACATATCTGTGATACCGTACTTTTTGTGAAAGTCATCGAAGTATTTATGAAAACGTTCTCCACTATAGGTCAGACCCGCTGCAGTAGACATACCGGCCCCAATACCTACGAGTACCGCATCAGCTGTATTCAAAAAATCTTTTACACGTTCTATATTATCCCAATAATTTGTTGTAGATATCATAATCTATATCCTTAAATACATTAAATACCACTTGTATTTTACTATTAGTTTCTTTTAAATACCTACGTACCGTATCGATAGCAATTTGGGCCGCCAATTCATTAGGAAATCTAAACTCACCTGTAGAAATACAGCAAAATGCAATGGACTTCAAACTATAAGCATTAGCTAACTCCAAGCAAGATCTATAGCACGATGACAATTGTTCTTTTTCTAAGTCTGTAACAGTATCATAAACAATAGGCCCCACCGTATGGATAACATGACTGGCTGGTAAATTATAAGCATAAGTCTTACGAGCCACGCCTGTTTTCTCAGGCATATCCATATATTCTATCATCCGTGCACACTCCATACGCAGCTCAATACCAGCAAAAGTATGAATGGCATTATCGATACACTTATGATTAGGCGCAAAACAACCAAGTAATTGATTATTGGCAGCATTAACAATAGCATCTACAGATAATCGAGTAATGTCTCCTTGCCACAAATTAATCTGAGGCTCCCTCTCCTCCATATCCTTAATCCTTACAATACCTTTTTCTAAAGCCAATGTATTTAAAAATTCATCTTGTACTTTCATCCATTCAATCGGCATTGCACCAGCAGCACGAATATTACATAAAGCCCTAAAAAGTGTAAACTGTTCTGCTTCATCATTAGGAATTTCAATATGTTCGTCTTTATATTTCTCTCTATATTCTTCTACTAATCCTTTTACAAGATAAGATAAACGTTCTTGTTGTGTCATATGTAACTCCTTATAGTCTATCAAGACTTTTACTTATTATATGATGAATTGTAAAATATATTGCGACAAATAAAAAGACTCATATTGGAGAT
>NZ_DXLG01000208.1 GCF_019414865.1 Veillonella sp. | reverse complement strand
AGTTTATATAGTTTACCTTATTTATTATTATACAGTAATAGTTATGATACAAATTGAAAGGAGTTTTATTATGAGTGTAACAACCACTGCCCCTCCACAAAAGGTGCGTACAACTGCTCAAAATATTGGACTTATTTTATCTTTCATTGTTCTAGGTGGCATTTTATTATTACCTACACCAGAAACATTATCTACCGGTGGTCATCGTATGATCGGTGTACTCGCCTTTGCCATCATCTTGTGGATGACCTCAGCGGTTTCCTATCCAGTAAGTGCTACCATGATTACTGCACTTACCGCTTTACTATTAGGATTCTCACCGAATCCGGAAGCTCCTGCTAAAGCTATGGGCACAGCCAATGCCTTGAAGCTTATCATTTCTGGTTATTCTTCACCAGCCATGATTCTTGTAGGCGCTGCCATGTTTATCTCTGTGGCCATGCGCAAAACAGGTCTCGATCGTCGTATCGCCATGTTAGTACTGTCTAGCGTTGGTACTAAGGTTAGCCGTATTTATTTAGGTGTTATTATTACAGGTCTTATCCTCGCCTTTTTTGTACCAAGTGCAACGGCTCGTATTGCTTGCTTAGCACCGATTATCATTGGTATTGTTGAGAACTTAGGTATTGAACGTAAAAGCCGCGTAGCCGCTCTACTCATGGTAGGTGCCGTACAGGCCGATACGTTCTGGAATATTATGATTCAAACGGCTGCCGCTCAAAATCTTGTAGCAGTAGGTTTTATGCAAACACAGATGAATACATCTATTAGCTGGATAGATTGGCTTACTGCAGCGGCTCCATTCTCCATCATTATGGTTATCATCGCCTATTTCTTAACACAAGCATTAATCAAGCCAGAGTTTAAAGAACTTGTAGGTGGCGATGTACAACTCGCTAAAATGCGCCAAGAAATCGGTCCTATGAGTACTGATGAAAAGAAACTGTTATGTATCTCTATCGGTCTTCTCGCATTGTGGGCTACCGGTGGCAAGCTACATTCTATCGATACAACAACTACAACAATTGTAGCTATCGCATTGTTCTTCTTCCCTAAAATCGGCATTATGGATTGGAAATTTGCACAGCCAAACATCGACTGGGGCTCCATCGTTATGTTTGGTGCTGGTATCGGTCTTGGATCTGTATTACTAAAAACAAAGGCAGCTACTTGGCTTGCTCAAGTATTCGTAAACGCCTTCTCCCTTGAAAGTGCCAGCGTATTTATATTAATTGCCGTAATGGCTGCTTTCCTCATTGTCATCCACCTAGGCTTTGCATCTGCTACAGCCCTCTCCTCTGCTATGATTCCTATTGTAATTTCTATTGTAGTAGGACATAACGCAGAAGGTCTTAACCCAATTGGTGTAACCATGCTTATGCAATATTCGATCTGCTTCGGTCTAGTATTACCAGTAAACTCTCCACAAGGTATGGTAGCTTACGGTACAGACACATTCGACGTAAAAACATTTATGACTACAGGTATTCCATTGACTATTATTGGCTATGTAATGATGCTCGTATTTGCTCTTACATATTGGCACTGGATTGGCATAGCTTAAAAGTAACTAACAAAGCAATCATAACCACCCGTAGAACGGGTGGTTTGCTCTGACCCTATAAGGGTCTTTCT
>NZ_DXLG01000207.1 GCF_019414865.1 Veillonella sp. | reverse complement strand
ATTTGAATGGTTATTTTGTTATTGAAAAAGTATTGAATAAGGTGAAACGTTATAATCCATTTAGTATATTTACATAATCTTGTCGTTGATCAAGTATAGAGATTAAATAAATTGTTTTTGTTTCCTCTACAACTGTGTAGAAAATGATAAGTTTTTCTAAAATTAACATTCGAAAGTCGCTGTCATTAAGTGCTCTAATTTTAGGTTTAGCCCCCATATATGGATGGTTCATAAGATTTGAAATCGAATTTTGAATATTTTCTTTGACTTGTATAGCTGTTTCTTTTGAAAACTGCATAGCTATATAAAGTATTTGCTGATGTAGCTCTTTATTGAACTTTTCCGTAGGAATGATTGTGTAGGTTTGGGTTTTCATAGAGTTACCCCATTTGATCTAGCATTTTATCAATACTGCTGAAGGTTTCATCAAGTGTAGTGGTGCGACCTTGAATGATATCGTTTTGCCCTTCTACAAGAGAGGATAGTAATTCTATTTTTGACTTTAACATATTATATGTATTATAGCCGAGACTTACGGTATCTCCACGACCATTTACAGTAATAATGGCAGCCTCATCTTTAAGTTGTAAGGATTTAGAAATTTCAGGATACTTATTTCGTAAATCAGAGGATGGACGAATTGTTTCGCGTAATATTCCCATAGTTATCTCCTTATAATTTTAAAAGTGTTAGTTCATTATTTATATACTGTAATTATATCATTTAAACGATATAATTACAGTATATAAATATATATGAGATATTTAATTCAAATAGGGTTAACTAGATACTTTAATCATAAATGATATATAAAAAGACCATCTTCAAGCGCATTGAAGATAGTCTTGTATTGGTATATAGTATTTTCTCTTTTTTACTAAATATTCATTTATATATTAGTGAAAGCTTGGTTTGTCGTAGTGTGTGCCTGGTTCGCCAATACCGATGCTTGCACGGTGGAATGGTGTTTCATCATCTACATGTAAGATGTCGAAGATAGCTTTTACTACAGCTTCTCGTGTAACTTGGGCATCGTTAAATTGAACGCCTTCAGGAATGAGCTCATAATTTGTATTTTCTGGATCATTGTAGAGCCATGTGAGGCGCAAGATTGTGTAGTTTAAGTTGGATTCGCGCAACACATTGCGTGCTTGACGTTCGCCTTGTACATAGCTAATAGGCAAGCTGTCGAAGGTCCATTTTTCAAGTGCTGCAGGGAATTCGCCAGAAAGACCAGCCATAGAAAGACCGATAACACGGCGTACGTTTTTACGGCTCAATGCTTTCACAATAGCCGCCATATCGCTGCCAGACTCCATAGCGCCTACAAATACGATCTCTGCATTTGTTACCGCTTCCTCTAATTTAGCAGGATTTTGGAAAGAACCCTCGATGACAGTAACCCGTTCATGTTCTAAAATTTCTGGATGTAAACGAGTACTCAATTGGCGACCATATAATGTAAGGTGCATATCTGTATATGTTAATAATGTAGCAGTCAACTTTTGTGCAATTTGGCCAGCGGCCCCTAAAATTGTAATATATTTGTACATATAGACCTCCTATGTCCTAGGCATAAGTATTTGTATGCATTATATCACAACTATATGACGAGAAAGTGAGAATAACAATTTAATTAATAGCTCGAATTTCTTTTGTTGTTATAAGATACTC
>NZ_DXLG01000206.1 GCF_019414865.1 Veillonella sp. | reverse complement strand
AAAGACCCTTATAGGGTCAGAGCAAACCACCCGTTCTACGGGTGGTTATGATTGTGTGTCAAATTCCTATGTTTTTTAGTAGGAATAGTGGTATACTATGTACAGTATCAGTGAAATACCAGAAGACTGGTTGTCATATACTTTCATATACCTAAAGAGGGGTGGCGTTGCCACTAGAAAGATTTGAGGTAAGTACTATGTATGATGTAAAATCTCCAAAGGCGGAGGAATTTATTTCCCATCAGGAAATCCTTGACACCCTTGCCTATGCAGAGGAAAACAAGGAAAATCGGGAGTTGTTAGATGCTATTTTAGAAAAAGCTGCTACATTTAAGGGGTTAAACCATAGAGAAGCAGCTGTTCTATTAGAATGTCCGTTGCCTGAATATAAGGAAAAGCTTTATGCGTTAGCTAAAGAAATCAAGAAAGCTATTTATGGTGATCGCATCGTTCTATTTGCACCATTATATTTGTCTAACTATTGTATTAATGGTTGTGTATACTGTCCGTACCACTCTAAAAATCGCGATATTAAACGTAAAAAGTTGACTCAAGACCAAATTAGAGAAGAGGTTATTGCCTTAGAAGCAATGGGGCATAAGCGCATTGTTATTGAGTCTGGTGAAGATCCTCTTAATAATCCTCTTGAATATATTTTGGAATCTATCAAGACTATTTACGGTATTAAAAATAAAAATGGCGAAATTCGCCGTGTAAACGTAAATATTGCAGCTTGTTCCGTTGAGGATTACAAGAAATTACATGAAGCTGGTATTGGTACATATACATTATTCCAAGAAACGTACAATAAAGAAAACTACGAAGCACTTCATCCAACAGGCCCTAAGAGCGACTACGCCTACCATACAGAGGCGATGGACCGCGCTATGCAAGGTGGCATTGATGATGTAGGTATCGGTGTTCTTTATGGCTTAGAACATTATAAATATGATTTTGTAGGTTTGTTGATGCATGCAGAGCATTTAGAAGCAGTATTTGGTGTAGGTCCACATACAATTTCTGTACCTCGTATTTGTCCAGCTGATGATATCGATGTAGATGATTTCAGTAATGCTGTACCTGACGATATATTTGAGAAAATCGTTGCTCTTATTCGTGTATCCACACCGTATACAGGTATGATTATGTCTACCCGTGAAAGTCAATCCATGCGTGAACGCGGTTTGGCATTAGGTATCTCCCAAATTAGTGGGGGCTCTCGTACTAGCGTAGGTGGTTACAAAGAAGAAGAGAAACCAGAGGATAATTCGGCTCAATTTGATCGCAGTGACACACGTACATTAGATGAAATCGTAGATTGGTTACTAGATCTTGGATATGTGCCTAGCTTCTGTACTGCATGCTATCGAGCAGGTAGAACAGGGGACAGATTTATGGCCCTCGCTAAATCCGGTCAAATCCATAACTGTTGCCAACCTAATGCATTGATGACATTGAACGAATACATCATGGATTATGGTGATGAAAAAACTAAAGCTCATGGCGCTAAGGTTATTGAACAACAGTTAGAAAATATCAAAAATGATTTAGTTAAAGATAAAGCTAAAGCTTATATTGCACAGATGAAAGACGGCGAACGAGACTTCCGGTTCTAAGTAATTCACTGATCGAGAACCTCCTATTGATAATGGGAGGTTCTTTTTTGTTGAGAAAATGTCAAAAGTTAAATGAGAATGAAGTATATAAAATCT
>NZ_DXLG01000205.1 GCF_019414865.1 Veillonella sp. | reverse complement strand
GTATAATATTTACATTGTATATATACCCCTATGGGTACATAGAGGTTACATTACCTCAGGTATATAAAGTTTACATTACCTCAGGTATATAAAGTTTACATTACCTCAGGTACAAAGCGTTTTAAATTACCTTAGGTACAAAGTGTTTTAAATTACCTTAGGTACAAAGTGTTTTAAATTACTTTAGGCACAGATCGTTTTAAATTGCTTAAGGTATAAAGAGTTTTGAATTATTATTGTGTTGTTTTGTGTTTTATTTCCGGAGTAAGTAAGGCCGGTTCTAGTGTATAGAGAGGTCTATATGAAATTTTTACAGTCTTTATCGGCGCAGGTGTCGTTATTCACGCAAGGTGCTATTTTGGCACTAGGTGTTTTATTTATTCTATTAGATGTCATCACAGAGTCGTTCAATCCTGTAATTGATTTGGCTTGGGTGACGGTTCTAGTTTGTGGTTTACCACTGCTTATTAACAGTGTTCAAAGTATTTGGGAGCGTTTAGAGATCCATGCTAATTTTCTCATTGTAGTGGCCATGGTGGCGCTTATTTCCATTGGCGATTATCATACGGCGGCCTATGTGGGGCTCATCGTACAGGCAGGTTTCTTTCTGGAGCAGCTTATTACGGGTGAGTCACATTACACTGTAGATGATGATATGCTGCCTACAATGCCAGCACAACTCGTTGCTATGCGTCAGGGCATTAACAATTATTCATCTGTCATTGTTGTGGCTGTATTGCTATTATCTATGGGCTCCTTTGCATTGACACAGGATTTCATACATACTATAACATTGTTATTGGTACTATGCCCATGTTCCTTGGAACTTATTTTAGTGGCGTTAATGATGGGCTCCCTTGTGGATGATGCATCTCCTGTATCGGAGCTTTCAAAAGGAACAAAGCAGTCTCATTTAGGTCTACTCATCGTGTCTATTGTATTCCACGTAGCGATCATCTGCGTGGGCGTACTTGGTCTTATCGCTCCTGTTACGGCTGTTGCATTGCACGGTTTGGCACGACTTGGTCTCGTGTACAATTTGAAAGTTTTAAATGGTTCTTTGTGTGTAGCATAGAATTTAGTACAGTATATATTTTAAGACATAATAAAATCCCCTAGTAACCATGTGTTACTAGGGGATTTTTACGTTCATACAACAGCTAGTTGTAGATTATTCTTTTGCTTGGGATTTGTCACCAAGTGTGAGAAGTAGGAATACGATAGCGAGGATACATGCACCAACGAGGGCCACGAAGCCGCCATCCCAACCATAAAGGTCAACCATGAGACCCATGAACGCACCAGCACCAGCGGAACCGATGAGGTAACCAAGAAGGCCTGTAAGACCAGTAGCGCCACCTGTTGCTACACGTGGTACCATGTCTGCTGCTTGAAGGCCAATCATCATAACAGGACCGTAGATGAGGAAGCCAATAGCGATAAGTGCTAAGTTATCGATAAGGATATTGCCTGCTGGGTTGAACCAGTAAACAAGGATCGCCAAGATAACGAATAGCATGAAGCAGATGGTAGCTGGAGCACGACGGCCGCGGAATACGCGGTCACTCAAATAGCCACTTACGAGCATGCCTGGAATACCAGCCCATTCGTATAAGAAGTAAGCCCAACGGGAACCTTCTTTTGTAAAGCCTTTCACAGCAGTCAAATAAGTAGGCGCCCAGCTTACTACGCCATAACGGATGAAGTATACGAAGATATTCGCAATTGCAAGATACCATAAGTA
>NZ_DXLG01000204.1 GCF_019414865.1 Veillonella sp. | reverse complement strand
GTAAAATATAGCCTCTAAAATTAGTTGTAAGTCATATAATTCCCCTGTATTAAAAGCCCTCTAAAAACTACATACATATTTTTGTTAACTCAAAAATACATTAAGTTGACAATTTATGCACTAACGTTTACAATCAAATTGTCAATATTTTATATTTTTATTAAGTTAACAATTAGGAGGCTATTATGGCTTTGCCTACAGATCAACAACCATCCCAGGTGGGAACATACGAAAAAATCCTTACTATAGCAAATCGTATTATGCATGGTGGTGAAATTACAAAAGAAGAAGCAATTGAGTTAATTCATACATCTGATGATGATACGATGATTCTGCTCGCTATGGCAGATAAAATTCGTCAACATTTCAATGACAACTCCGTAGATGTATGCGCCATTGTAAATGCACGATCTGGCAAATGTCCTGAAAACTGTAAATTCTGTGCTCAATCTGCACATCACGAAACAGGCGTTCAAGTATATCCGTTCATGGATGATGAAAGCATCCTCGATGCGGCTCGCAAAGCTAAAGAAGCAGGCGCTATTCGTTTTTCTATCGTAACGAGTGGTCGTAATACTAATAACCCAAACGAATTTAACCAAATCATTCGCGTATTAGACCGTATTAAAAACGAAGTAGGCCTCGAAATTTGCTGTTCTCTTGGTTTGTTAACTTACGAACAAGCTCTCAAATTGAAAGAAGTGGGTGTAACTCGATACCACTCCAATATCGAAACAGCACCTAGTCACTTCCCAGATATTTGTACAACCCATTCCTACGAAGATAAAATGTCTACCATCGACAATGCTCAAAAAGCAGGCATTCGCGTTTGCTCTGGCGGCATCCTCGGGCTTAATGAAACATTAGAACAACGCGTAGAAATGGCATTCGAGCTTAAACGTTTGCATATTGACTCTGTACCACTCAACATTTTAAATCCTGTTAAAGGTACACCATTTGAAAATAATAAAGCATTACGTCCTCTAGATATTTTACGTACCTTCGCTGTGTTCCGTTTCATCTTGCCAAATGCATTGATTCGTACAGCTGGCGGTCGTGAAGTAAATCTTCGTGACTTACAAGCTTATGCTTTAAAAGGTGGTCTTAACGGCATCATGGTTGGTGGCTACTTAACAACTGGTGGTCGATCTCCACAAGACGATCTCCAAATGATTCAAGACTTGGAGCTAAGTCGCAATTCTGCCCAAGTTTAAATTTTCGTATATACCATTCTCATTTGAGGATGTTGTATATAAAAAATATTCCTAAGATTTATAAATTTTTTACACATATAAAAAAGAACCATCTAGTTTGCTGTGCTAGATGGTTCTTTTATTGCCATAATAAATTATAAATGGCTTGACCATTTGTATTGCCTTCAATAGGTTCAGGGTTTTCATTGAACTCTACATTTTCATAAGGTGTACCGTCTGCCATGTATGCATCTACCTTTAATGTTTCCATGGTACGGTTATATCTACTTATATACACTTTATATCGCAATTCGTCGCCACCCAGTTCATTGACCCGCAGCCACAAAAGCGCATCATAATCACTTTTTTGAACACTGTCGTTGTCAATAAATAATTGGTTTCCTGATGCATCTGGTCCAACATAGTACCAGTCCGTTGCGTTAGCAGTCCCCCCTATACTGAGTAGCCACAAAAGGGACAATATGGTAAATATTTTCCTCATATGACTGCTCCTCTCATGCTATAGAGCTGTATACTTTATAAAACTCTAATAGCC
>NZ_DXLG01000203.1 GCF_019414865.1 Veillonella sp. | reverse complement strand
TAGTTATAGATATAGTTATAGTTATAGATATAAATATAGTTATAAATATATAAGTTGGTATTTACCCATAAAGAATAAGAAAGGACTCGTTATGGATACACAAACTAAAGAGCCATCAAAAAACACTTCTAATGAAGTATATAAAGAAAATAAAGAAAACAATCATAATGAATCACAACAAATAATTAGTGCTCCACCGCATCAAAAGTCTGCGGATCAAGAAGAGATTGATGCATTGAAGGACTCTTACGATGATTTTCTTTATGTATCAAAAGCATTTTCTAATTGTGCTATCAACTCTTTAATCGCCAAAGCACGTCTATACGGTCTCAATCCAGCGCCAATTAAGGGTGCCCGTGTCCTCGAGCTTGGTTCCTCTTGTGGTGGTAATATCATTCCTCAAGCACTGTACAATCCAGAAGCAACTTTCACAGGCATCGACCTATCCCCTGTCCAAATTAAGCATGGTAACGAGTTAATCAAATCTATCGGCCTCACTAATATCACGCTGCTAGAAAAGGATATTATGGACATCGATGATGATTTCGGCACCTTCGATTACATCATCGTTCATGGCATCTGGTCTTGGGTGCCAGATATTGTAAAAGATAAAATCTTATCTATTTGTAATCGCAATTTATCAGACCGCGGTATCGCCTATGTATCGTACAATACATATCCTGGTTGGAAACGATTAGAACAAATTCGCGACATTATGCTCTATTCCGAAACACAGGCTAAAAAAGATAGCTTGCAAGAACGTACGATTTACACAAAGAATGTGCTAAAGCTAATTGCGGAAACCATGAAGATGGACGATGAAATTCAAAAACAGTCTGGTTATAAAATCGATAATATCAATCGCGTGTTGCAATCCAATAACTATTATGTAGCCCATGAATATTTAGAAACCTTTAATGATCCTGTTTATGTGGCTCAATTCATTGAGCGTGCAGAGCATCAAGGCTGCGTATATATTGGTGATGCACGATTAGAAAAATCCTTTATTACTTGGTTAGATGACAGCATCGTAGATAATATTAAGGTCCTCTCTAACAATGATTACAAGGCCAAGGAGCAATACTACGATTTTGTTTACGATACACAATTCCGCATGGCCTTATTAACTAAACAATGCAATGCAGATGCAATCGTGCGTAATGAAACAGTAGAGAAAGATATTCTTGAAAGCATTTACTATTGCGGGCTTGCAGAGGATAGACTTGGTACACCAAATGGTTGGACAGATCCTTTACATCAAACTATCAAGTATTTTATGAATACAAAACAACTATTTACTATAAAGGATATTCAAAAATATATAGAAGAACATTATCCAAACGAAACCTTTGATATGAATAAGCTATATGTGCGCCTATTCCACCTCTCTATCCTCAACCACCTCAATGCATATGGTGAGAATTATGAATGCTTACCATTTGTAGAAAATGTGAGCTATATTCCTGAGCGATTTATTAATTATGTTTCCACACTAATTGAAGGTAATGGCAAACAGTACATGACGTTAGGTAATATGTTTAACCAAGAGGATGCTAGTGTAGATGAAGGCTTACTATATGTAATGAAGCAAATGGCAAAACCAATCTCTCGAGCAGAGCTAATTGCCATTCTAGATGAAACACTAACGATTACACGCACTCGAAATGGTGAAACATTTACGGTGCCTAGTGAACAATATCTAGACGAATCAATTCAACATATCACTGCTTTGGGATACTTCAGACAATAGATATACCTTTATAT
>NZ_DXLG01000202.1 GCF_019414865.1 Veillonella sp. | reverse complement strand
CTATATATGCCATATACGCATAGGGGTTAAAATATAGAGCATGGTAAATTGTTTAGGAATTATTGTTAGTGTGCTATAATTAAATTATATTTATAGAAGCAATCAATACTGTTTCAGGAGGATCTTCATGGCTTTTAAATTAAAAGGAAAAGAAGAAAAATTTTTCAGTATTTTAGAAAATCATGCTGCTCTTACATATGAAAGCGCAGAGATGATGGAACGTGTGTTTAAAGGCGAAATCTCTAAAGAAGAGGCTTTTCTTGAAATTGATACAAAGGAAAAAGCAGCCGATGAATTAGTAACCGAAACTGTAGAACGTTTGCGTAAAACATTCATCACTCCAATGGATCGCGAAGATATTCAGCTTCTAATCGACCAATTGGATACTACATTGGATAATATTAAAGAAATCATGGATAAAATGGTTATGTACCACGTTGGTAAACCTAGTGATGGTGCTATCCGCATGAGTGAAATCGTTGTAAAATGCGTTAAGCATATTAATAAATCTATTGGTTATATGGGTAGCCTTAAAAAGGACCATGTGAAGGTAGAAGGCCGTGTACACCAAGTATTGAAACTTGAGTCTGAAGCGGATAATATTTACCACGAAGAAATGGCTAAACTCTTTACTGAGTGTACAGATCCTATTGAAATTATCAAATGGAAGGAAATCCTTAGTGCCATGGAGGATGTAATCGATGGTTGCGAAGATTTGGTTGGTACATTCCGCCGGGTAGTATTGAAGTATGCTTGATGCTCATTATTTAGTATGGCTAGTAGTATTTTTAGCATTAGCCTTCGACTATATCAATGGCTTCCACGATACGGCGAACGCCATTGCTACATCTGTTTCAACCCGTGCTATTGAACCTAAAAAGGCAATTATGATGACTGCGGCACTCAATTTCTTGGGGGCCATGGTTAGTACAGGCGTTGCAAAGACAATCGGTGGTGACATCGTAATGTCTGCGTCTCTCATTAATAGTGCAATTATCTCAGCAGCTCTTATTGGTGCCATAACATGGAACTTGCTTACATGGTATTGGGGGATTCCTAGTTCCTCATCTCATGCTCTTATCGGTGGTATCATCGGTGCTGTAGGTTGGTCCGTAGGGTTCGATGCTTTAAATGAGGCAGGGATTATAAAGATTTTCTTATCCCTTATTTTATCTCCAATTGTCGCCATGATTGGTGGCTATATTGTGATGAAAGTATTGTTGCTTATTTTTGGTAGATTTTCTCCAATCGTATTGAATGATAGATTTAGATCCATGCAAATTGTATCTGCCATCATGATGGCCTTTTCTCATGGTTCTAATGATGCGCAAAAGGCGATGGGGATTATTACCTTAACATTACTTAGCGGTGGCTTTATCGATACATTAGAGGTACCAGTATGGGTTAAACTTTGTTGTGCTACGGCTATGGCCATGGGTACAGCAGTAGGCGGTTGGAAAATCATCTCTACTATGGGGACTAAGATTTTCAAATTGGAAACTATCAATGGTTTTGCTGCTGACTTAAACTCTGCCATCACTATTTTTACAGCTACATTCTTACATTTACCTGTAAGTACTACACACGTTGTAAGTGGTTCCTTGCTAGGCGTTGGTTCCTCTAAACGTTTGAAAGCTGTTAACTGGGGCGTAGCAAGATCTATGGTATTGGCGTGGTTTGTAACAATTCCACTATCTGGTATTGTAGCAGCTATTGCGTATGAAGTAGGTCACTTACTATTTGGTTAATACAATCATATATAGAAATAAAAAG
>NZ_DXLG01000201.1 GCF_019414865.1 Veillonella sp. | reverse complement strand
GGTATTGCTTTATATATAGCTCTATTTTTCATCTATGAACCTATTACACTAGGTCTAGATGTTGAAGATATAACGATTTTAGCAGTACCAACAATTGTAGGTACTTTTTTATTTCAATATTTTATGGGATGTACCGTTTTTCATAGACCATTTTTGGGATATGGCTTAGTCGGTATTCTTTGGGCCCTTACATTCCCACTTCTGTTCCACTGGTCCTATGTAAAACCTTTATATTTTTATGAATTTGCTAATGACTTTTTATTTGGCTTATTAATCTTTATGGGGTTATCGGGGATTCAATTTTTACTGAACCAAACGAATCGTCTCCATAAAACTACATCATTAATCATGGCAATTATTACCATGATATTGAGCCTTATCCCATTCTTACAAATAGGATACTATCTAACTACATGGCATTGTTTAACGCCAGCTAGTTTACTAGCAGTATACATGACAAATCCTGAAGAAGCATTTGGTTTCTTAAAAAATGCTGCTGGTATTCCTGGTCTTATCGCTGTTGGTATTGGCCTTGTAATATGGACCTATCTGCTCTATTGGTCTAATCTAGGAATGAAAGCGGTAGTAAACTTAAATACTACACGACCAATGCGCTCCACATTGCTCATTGTATCCATAGTAGCATTCTTAGTATACGTACCATTCTTCTTATTCCCGAAAACATGTATTGTAGCAAACTGGATTGCAGCTGGCGACTATGTAAAACAAATGCAACAATATAATGATAACCATCATTTAGTATTCGATTCCTTCAATTTGGATACAAAGGAAACCTCTGCTAATAAAACACCAGGGACTATCATATTAGTCATCGGTGAATCTAGTTCTCGTGATTATATGAAGGTATATAATCCAAACTTCCCTTATGATGATACGCCATGGCAAGGTACTATGCGTGCAGATAATAAAGATTTTGTCTTCTTTGATAACGCATATTCATCGTATGTACAAACAGTACCTACCCTCGAACGTGCTCTATCTGAACGTAATCAATATGATGATAAACCGTTCCTTGATTCTGCAAATATTTTAGATGTTGCTAAAAAAGCAGGATATACTACTTCTTGGTTTAGTAACCAAGGTGTATTTGGCGAATATGATACAGCTATTTCATTAATGGCTAAAACAGCAGATACCACTAAATGGTCACATGAATCCTATGCTTTCTCTGATCGCTATGATGAATCACTCTTACCATTATTACAGTCTGTTGATCCAAGTAAAAATAACTTCATCGTCATTCATATCATGGGTAGTCATATTTACTACAATGACCGTTATCCACATGAATTTAGTAAATGGAAACAAGGTCCATATCCAGATGGCCAAGAAGCATATGCTAATAGCCAATTATATACAGACTGGTTATTACAACAGATTTATACTTATGGTAAGGAAAAATTAAACTTGCAAGCCATGGTGTATTTCTCTGACCATGGTGAAAGCCTGGATAAATCTCATAATCCAGATACATTTGACTTTGTTATGACTCATATTCCATTCTGGATATATTTATCACCTCAATATCGTGCTGAGTATCCTCAAACAGCAGAAGAACTCTCTAAACACGAACATCAATACTTTACAAATGATTTGCTATATGACACATTGATTGGTCTTATGCACGCACCTAATCAACGGTATGATATAACAAGAGACTTTAGTAATGGTAAGTATCGATTCAATTTACACAACCTAACTACCTTACTAGGGGAACAACCATTAACTAATGATCCTGTAAACGCAGGAAAATAAACTTTAACA
>NZ_DXLG01000200.1 GCF_019414865.1 Veillonella sp. | reverse complement strand
CCATAAGTATTTGTTATGCAAAATATATTTGTAGAAAATTTCTTTGAAAGTAGTTTTATTTTCATCGCTTACTTCAGCTGCCACTGGTTCGTGTTTGTATTCCTCAATAGGTGGTAAGCCACAGGATTGAGGTGTGTCTTTCAACAAGAAAAATGTAACAACAGCTAACACGATAGAAATAAGAGCAGGGAAGAAGAAAATACTATGCCATGTACCAAATAGATAGATACCTAACGTAGCAAGAGGTGCGATGATACCGCCACCAAGGTTGTGGGATACGTTCCACCAGGACCACCAAGCACCGCGTTCAGAACGGGAGAACCAAGTTACCATATTTTTCGCATATGGAGGATAGCCCATACCTTGGAACCAACCATTTAAGA
The DNA here is from genome assembly GCF_019414865.1 of Veillonella sp. GTDB lineage: Bacteria > Bacillota > Negativicutes > Veillonellales > Veillonellaceae > Veillonella. Next base: position 1,414 of record NZ_DXLG01000200.1, on the reverse strand, counting down.
AGGCGAGTACGCACATAATAGGAATACTGCTTAAAACACCAGGTAAGGTGCCGAATAATAACATAACTAAAGCACTGAGCAATAGACCTACTGTGGAGAAGTATTTTGGGTTAGAGCGGTCAGACGCATTACCCATGACAAATTTACTTACGCCGTACGCTACGGATAAGAGGGTCATGACAATACCAAGATCCGCTTTAGTGTAGCCGTACTCAGCAATCATGTACGGAACAGCTAAACTAAAGTTTTGGCGGATCAAATAGAATGTAGCATAACCAATAAAAGTACCTGCAAAGACTTCTTTGCGAAGACGTTTGTAGGTGGAATCGATTTGCCCCTCTGGTAATCGTTCAATATGAGGAGCTGGAGAGAAGATCGACATCATCACACATCCTTTCTACAAAATGTCTTTTTTATCATACCATGTATGACTAAAAGTCGACTATGTTTTATTTTTAATTATGATAAATTGCTATTTTGGTGCACCATTATGGGCTTAACGCATAGATTATAGGTCATTAAAATATCTACTATTTATTAGAGAGAACTAGTACCAAAATACATGAATGGTGTCAATAAAATAGCGCTATCTATTCCGATAGACACTCAATTAGAGTTGTGAGATAGATAGCGCTTTTGTGTTGTATATTAATTGTGAATATATTTATATATTGTACGTGAATATATTGATTTTACTAATCGATAAGATGCTACAGTATTCAGAGTATATTACATACTATAGCACGCACACAAAGATATAATATAGCACGCATACAAAGATATAATCGATTTTATAGGCTTAATTAATCAATATATGTTACAGGATAGCCTTTTGCTTCGATTTCGCGGCGGTTAAGACCGTTTGGTAAGTCTGGATAGCCAATAGCAAGGCTAGCATATAATTTTTCACCTTCTTTAAGTCCTAGTTCACGCATTTTGGCTTGGATGCGTTCGTTATCTTGAAGATGGCGGATTTGGTTTACCCAGCAGCTGCCAAGATCGAGTTCATTGCAAGCAAGCATCATGTTTTGCATAGCACAAGACACATCGGCAAAGTTGTTTGCATAGCTTGCTTGGCTTGCTAGTACGATGAGCGCCGGTGCACCATAGTTAAATACAAATTTACCTTCACCGGACATTTTGATGATATTCACCATGTAAGGTAATGTATTTTCTGTAATCGGCATTTTGCCGTATTCCTCTTGAACGAGTGTTACTAACTCTTTGAGTACATCTTGGTTCGTAATGACCATGAAATATGTCAATTGTGTATTACCGCCAGATGGAGCACGGCGGCCAGCATCGAGGACTTGATCGATAAGTTCTCGAGATAATTGACCCGCTTTAAACTTACGCGTACTATGGCGAGTTTTAATACATTCTAAGGTATTCATGAGGACCTCCTAAGACAAAT
>NZ_DXLG01000020.1 GCF_019414865.1 Veillonella sp. | reverse complement strand
TGCATATAGAGAATCTGCATAAGCCATATTCGAATCGATATATCGTTTAACATACACATTGGATATATCAGCTTTTAAAACAACTACTTTAGAATTTGAAAGCGCTTCATCAATATATGGCTTTAATTGTTCCGGTGTGCCTCCAAATGCAAATTGTACATAAGCCCTACCTTGTAAAAAGCCTGGATTACTATGCATATGAATATTTTTTGCAAAACTTGGCATATTTTTGGGGAAGCCTGGAATCATAGGCATCCTTTTATAATCCTTTGGATTATTGATAGGATACTGAATCAATTCTATAGGTTTAAAAAAACTTTCCAAAGATTCTTTAATTTCAGCTTTAGATCTAGCCGTAAATAGATCATGTCCTTTTCCCTTATTTTTATCTAAATATTCTCGAATTTCCCTTTCATTTGCTGCATCCCGATCGGCACGAGTTCGATAATCTTTAGTATTAACGGGATTCGTTAGCTTAATTTCCCCTTTACCATTCTTTTTCATATATGGGCTCACAATGCGTAAGGGTTTTTCTCGACCACCAATAAAATAGCCTTCATTACGTGTTGATTCAGTATTATAGTGTTTAATTTCTTTTAGTGCTGTTTCATCCTTATCATTATAAAGTGGATCAAACGTTTTATATTCACTTCCAAAATCAGGTTTTTCTGATGTTTTTAATCGTTGAGAACCGTGCTCCTTCTCCATCCGCTCTAATATAATTTCATCGCCCATTGAAAGTGCCTTCGTATCTATCGATTTATCTTTTATAACAGCTTTAAAAGCACTAGGAATAACCTCGACAAAATCTACTTTTACTGGGCCTTTTATTTGTACAAACTGTTTTAACTTTGTATTATTTTTTTGTTCAATACTTATATTTTGATTCTGACTATCTACTACTTCTGCTGCAAAACCAGACTGACTATATAATGCTAGTGAAAGTATCATCAGCACAAAATATTTCTTATTCATTTCTCTCTCCCATATACACCCACAATATTTAAGGCGATAGCAAAAAGGACCTACAGTAAACTGTAGGTCCTTATATCTTGGTGCGGTTGGAGGGACTTGAACCCTCACGAGCGTACGCTCACCACCCCCTCAAGATGGCGTGTCTGCCATTCCACCACAACCGCATGGAATACAAATGGTGCCTCAGGACAGAATCGAACTGTCGACACACGGATTTTCAGTCCGTTGCTCTACCAACTGAGCTACCGAGGCACGTTTTTTTGTAAAAAAAAATGGCGACCCCGATCAGATTTGAACTGACGATCTTCGCCGTGACAGGGCGACATGTTAACCGCTACACCACGGGGCCGCGTATCAACTCTCGTTGACTACTCGTATATATTAACATGAGGTAACCTACTAATGCAAGTACTTTTTTCTAATTTTTTGATGAATTTTTCCAAAATATATGAAATTAGGAATTATCTACCAAAAATCATATAGATTTGTCGTTTATATGTAAAATACTCAGCCATACGCAATATTTCATAGATCTATAAAAAAATTGGTATCCACCTATTCTAAATAATAGATAGATACCAATTCATTAAGCTTTATTAAGAAATGTTAATCATCATACTTAATAAAATTCTAATTATATATGGTCCCATGGATGTTCACGGTAATTGTGTTCCTTGTAGGACTCAACAACCATTTCATTACGTTTAACTTTATCAAGCATCTTAGAACGCGCTGTAGTCATAACGTCTTCACTATGTTTTCCACCAAAGTATGCATATCTAGATTTACCTAATGTATACATAACAGATACATAAGGTTCCACAGATGTAACATTATTCTTGTTAAAGCCTAAATCTACTGCAAGATGTGGTGTTACATTTAATTTAGCCCCCATTTTTAGACCATGTATAGAGTTCCACTTATGTTGATTAATATAGAACATATTTTCAGGATGTTCACTTGGGCTTTTAGCCTTCCATTGATATACATCTATGTAAGTAGAAACCCAACGTGCATTTTTATAATCACGCGTATATCGAATGTTAAAGCCATCTAATACATGTTCGTAAGCATATCGATATCGTAACATGCCATTATCCGTATCAGCTAATGGATCACCAGGCATAGTATCATGAAATTCATCTGCTCGCGGAATAATCTTAACATTATTCCAGAAAAGATAAGGTTCTGTCTTCTTCTCTGATAAGCCATGATATATATTCGCACTAATTGTATTTAATCCAGTAACATATTCTAAACCTCCCCCAATACGAGAGAATTTATCTTTAAAAGCATAGTCATAAAAAGCATTCGCACCAATGTAAGCATGCTCATGTTTACTAAGTCGACGATAACCAACACCAACACTACCAACTACACCAAGAGAATCATGTTCGATAGTTTCACCTTTATCATAATAAGAAGGTTGTACGTAAGCTCTAGCACCGTTACCACCATACCAATATGCATCTCTAGAAATCTTTTGTCCACCATTCCCCTCTAAACGACCTTGAACAAATAAAACTGATTTAGAGTCTTGATCATAATGTTTAATTGGCTGTATGGTTTCTACAAAATATTGCGATTTCACTTTTTGACTAGAGCTATGCTCACTATGATATACCACAGGTGTGCTTAAATGATGTGGATTAACTGCCGTCTTATAGTCACGATAGTTATCTTTTTGAGTGCTTTGTACCGCCACCCCTATATCAGTACGATCCATCCAGCTTGATTGAACTTTTTCTCCATTATCTTTATCTGCTGCTAATGCGCATGTAGCAAAACTACATGTCAATGCTGTACATACTAAAGATTTAATAATCACCTTTTTACTAGCCATAGTCTCCCCTTCTTTATATGAAATTTTCATGAAAGATACTTTTATTATATATTCTTTAGTTGGCTAAAGCAAGAATATGTCCTATCCACTTTATAGCATATATATTCGCTACAGTTTATTAGTACATATATTTGAAAGTTCTACTGTTTTAAGTATTACTAATTAATAATTATAGTGAATCGTCTTTGACTATGATAAAATAAATATATATTATATAAATAATAAGAATGTAATATAAAATACTTTGGAGTAATACAATGAAATCAAAATCACTTATAACAATTTTAATTGTTGCTATTGTAGGTGCGCTTGCAGCAACATGGTATTTCATGTGGTACATTCCCCACACACCAGCCTATACGTTAAAAATTATTCATCAAGCCGTGCAAGATAAAGATGCCGATGAGGCTTTACGCCACATAGATACAAAATCTATTGTAAAAAATATCTTAGAACGGGAAGGCAACAAATATATAGATACATCTAATCCATTTGGTAAAGCTACTATTGCAGCAGCTAAGACATTTGGGCCTTCTTTAATCGAAGATGTGATGCGAAAATATATCGAAGATCCAGACAGCTTTAAATCTCAGCCAACAACTACAGATACTAACAATACGGCTCAAAGTGATGACAACATGTCCATGGTCGACCGTCTTGTAGATGGCCGCCTCTTCAAAGAGCATGATGTAGAGGTTAAAAACATCAAATCTGAAGACGATGGAGATACAGCCACCGTAACAGTAACAATACAAAATAACAAAAAGAATATGACAAAAGATATACGAGTTTTGATGCGTCATTTAGGTGATGGCACATGGGTTATTTATGATATTCCAGATATAGAAGACTTATATACAGTAACTCGTAAATAGCTAGTAACAAGCAATAAGCAATAAATAATTATTAACTTATACGGAACCTAAAAAGGACAGTAGATACTAACATAGTATTTACTGTCCTTTTATCATTATCTATTACCTATTACCTATTACGTATTACGCACTAGTTATTAGTTATTTGTTATTATCTATTACCGATCAAAGTCCACAATGGCTAATGTTACGGTCACTTGAGAGATGAGTCGTTCTGCATCGTCCTTCATATCAAAGCGCCATACATGTGAGGTCTTCCCTTTTACCAATAGTGTACCATGGGCCGTTAAAGAGCCTTCACATCGTACAGGACGCAAGTGATTAGCTGTAATAGATTGACCGACACCAAATTTATCAGCACCAATAAGTTCGTTACTCATCATTCCCGCTGCAATTTCTGCAAAGGCTAGGGTCGCCCCTCCATTTAGGTAACCTTGCGGTTGCTTGTGAAAGTCACCTAAATTCATTTTGGCCACACATGTAGTGTCACTTGTCATATGAGGCTTTTCAATTTGTAAAGATTCAATCAAATTCATAGTGTTCGTTTCTCCATGCAATACGCTTCTAATCTATCATCAAAAACGGTTACACCTAGCCCATCACCATCAGGTACGTGCATTACACCATTTTTAAAAGTGAGGTCGGGATAGATGAGGTCTCGTTCAAAGTATCTATTAGAATCCGATAGGTCTCCTGCCATATAGGAATCACCTAGTGCAGCGAGTTGAGCATGGAGCATTTTAGAAACTCCAGACTCCACCATGCTACCAATCCAATACGGAATATGACTTTCTCTACAAAGATTAATAGCTGCCTTCGTTGGCACAAGACCGCTCATGCGCCCTACTTTTATATTAAGTACGTCAATTAGGCCATATTCAATAGCATAGGATAAATCATCATAGCCTAATATAGATTCATCTAAACAGATAGGTGTTTCGATGTTCCAATCATCATTGTTAAGACGTTCCCACTTCCATTCCTTATAGGATTGGAGTGTCGTCATAGCAAAGGGCTCTTCTATACAAGCTAGATTCAAATCGTTAAATTGACGAACCTTGTCAATATCATCATAGGAATAGCTTTGGTTCGCGTCAGCAGCTAAAACTAAGTTTGGATACTGCTTACGGACGAGAGATACTCGTTCATAGCCATCTGTGGGATTCACCTTTAACTTAATACGCTTACAACCATTTGCCACATGAGCTTCTACGGTATCTAACAATTGTTCCATCGGTACATCACCGATGACAACGCCACTTTCAATTGTATCTTGTAAGGGCTGTCCCATAATATAGGAAACGGAATTTACACCCAGTCTCTCACAGTGAAGATTAATAAGGGCATTTTCTACAGCAGCAATGGTCATTGGCATATGATCTCTATTCAGCCAGAACTGTAGCTGGCGTACATAGGTCATAAGCGGTTTAGGCCGCATCAAACGGAGATTAAATATATAATCATCCACTAATTTCTTCCAACATGTATCTACGGTTTCTGCTGTATAGAATGGGTCTGTGAAAGCCACACATTCCCCATAGCCAACATAACCTTGTTGGTCCTCAATGCGAATGACAATGGTCTCCCTGTCTTTTACCTCACCCTTGGCGGTTTTAAAATTAAACTTCATCGGTAGTTTAAGGCGATATGTAGTTATGCTTTTAAAATTTAAAATATCATTCATAGACGCCTCAATCTTCTAAACGCAGTTTATTACGCACAATTTTACCGGTCCCATTACGAGGTAATGCAGGTAAAATTTTTACATATTTAGGAACTTTATACTTTGCCAAGGAATTAGTCATAAAGGATAGAAGCTCATCAGCCGTCATACTTTCACCATCATGAAAAGCTACAAAAAGCGCTGGTACTTGCCCCCATTTAGGATCAGATACAGGTACTACGGCACACTCTTTCACCGCTGGCAATGTATAGACTAGGTCCTCTAATTCCTTAGGATAAATATTTTCACCACCAGAAATAATAAGGTCTTTGCGGCGATTCAGAATATATACAAAGCCATCTTCATCGACATAGCCGATATCGTCTGTATTAAGATCACCGTCGATAGGTTCCTTGTCGATATACCCAGTCATAACCATAGGGCCCGTCAAATGGATTTCACCGACTCCATCCGCATCAGGATTATCAATGCGAATCTGCATACCAGGTAATGGTTTACCTACAGAATCTCGTTTATGTGGATAATCCAATACGGAGAAGGTCACGCTTTGACTAAAGGTTTCCGTCATGCCATAGGTCTTATAAATTGGCAATGATTTCTTTTCACAAGCATCGATGAGAGCCATAGGAATGAACTCGCCACCGAGCAGAATCACTCGTAATGTATGATGTGTAATCTTCGGTTCTAATTGTGTTAAAATAGTAGGCACAAGAGACATCATATTGATTTTCTCGGTTTCAATGAGTTCCAAAACCTTTGCCTCATCGTATTTAGGCAATATAGTGATAGCCGTTCCATTATAAAGAGAGCGCATCAAGATAGATAATCCACTGACATGAAATAGCGGTAATACCATGAGCCAATTATCTTGGTCAGTTTTACCAAGCACCTCTTGAGACGCTTGTACATGAGCCCTAATTTGCCCCCATCGTAGTGGTACTGATTTAAACTGACCTGTTGTAGCGCTAGTGTTCATAATGGCCGCAATGTCTGCATCATCAAAGTTCCAATCAAAAGTGTCCTCTAAATTCAGATTAGACAGAATGGATTCTAGCGGTTCAAACTCAATGGTACGTAGTAAACTAGGCAGTTGATTATACCGTTCTTTACTATGTAATACGGTAGTAATACCTAATTGTTTCAATTGGTTTCCGATCTCGTTGGGCTTAAGATATACATTCAGTAACAATACCTCTTTATGGGCTAGCATAGCTGCCAGTACATAAATTGCCATAGTAACAGAGTTGTCCGATAAAATAGCTACACGGGAGCTTTCAAGATGTATCAATTCACTAGCCACATGGAGCACACCGCCATATATATCGTTATAGGTATATTCATTTATACATATGCGATTAGGATAGTGCTGTGCACCATACCGTAACCATTCCATCGTCTCACCTCGTATCTAAAGATAATGCCTTATGATTAATAATTAATAACAAAAGATATTATAAGAAAGGCGCCTCATATAGAGGCGCACTTTACGTTTTTACAATACATTCCATCCCTAGTACTAGACTAGTACATCTATTCCGATTAAGGGAATTTAGGGAATTGTTTGAAGTTCGGTTTACGTTTTTCTTTAAATGCATCACGACCTTCTTTTGCTTCATCGATTGTGTAGTACATCAATGTAGCGTCGCCTGCGAATTGTTGTAAGCCTGCAAGACCGTCTGTGTCAGCGTTGAAGGCACCTTTCAACATGCGCAATGCCATTGGGGACAATTCAAGAATTTCGTTACACCATTGAACTGTTTCCTCTTCCAATTTGTCGAATGGTACAACACAGTTAACCATGCCCATTTCATAAGCTTGAGCAGCTGTGTATTGACGGCAAAGGAACCATACTTCACGAGCGCGTTTATGACCGATCATGCGAGCCAAGTAACCTGCACCGTAACCAGCATCGAAGGAACCTACGCGAGGACCTGTTTGACCAAATTTAGCATTTTCAGAAGCGATGGTAAGGTCACATACGATGTGCAACACATGGCCGCCACCAATAGCAAAGCCATTAACCATAGCGATTACAGGTTTTGGGATAACGCGAATCAAACGTTGTAAATCAAGAACGTTCAAACGAGGCACATTATCTTCGCCTACATAACCACCATGACCGCGTACGCTTTGGTCACCACCGGAGCAGAATGCTTCTTTGTCTTCACCTTGACCGTGGTTTGCACCAGTCAATACGATTACGCCTACTTCGTTATCTTCACGAGCTACTGTGAAAGCATCGATTAATTCCATAACAGTTTTAGGACGGAACGCGTTACGTACCTGTGGGCGATTAATAGTAATCTTTGCAATGCCATTATATGTTTCGTAAATTACATCTTCATAATTACGATCCAATACTTTCCAATCAAATTTGCTCATGGACTTAACCTTTCTTATGTAAAAAATCTAATACCGCTTGTTCAAAGGCCTGCGGTTTTTCTATATGTACATTATGTCCCGCCCCTTCGACGACGACATGTTTAAAGTTTGGCAACTTGCCAAATACATCTCTTCCTATTGTAGTATATTTTGTATCTAATGCGCCACTCACATATAGGCCTTTACATGATAATTTTTCTAACTGATCACCTATATATGTCATAACACCTTGTCCGGACCCACGAAGGGTACACGCTAATGCGTACGGACTATTATGGGCACGACGTAAATGAATTAATTCAGTGACCGCGGGTAAAAGCTGCTTTTGACTTTCAAAAATAGGAGCCTCCGCCCAACGGGAAGCAAACCAAGAACCATCGTTATGTTCGATTTGGTGAGCTAATTCTTCATCGGCCTTGCGTCGTTCTGCTCGTTCAGCCTCCGAAGCAATCCCTACAGAGCCACTTTCAAGGATAAGCCCTTTGATTTCACTTTCATATTCCAAAGCATAGGAAAGCACAATACGGGCCCCCATGGAATAGCCCATGAGGTAATATCTGTTGCCAACCATATGATAAATAACCGTATGCAAGTCCTCTATCATTTGAGGGATTGTGTAAGCCTGTTCCTCGTCAGGAATATCTGAATCACCATGACCTATCAAATCGATACGGACCAATCGATATCCAGGCAGATTAATAGCGTCCCAAGTGTAGCTCGATTCGGAGAAACCGTGGAGGCACACGATAGGTTCCCCATCGCCTACTACAGTTAAACCATAGCGATAGTCGCCCAAATCAAAGTACATGCGCTGCGCGGGATTGCATAAAGCATTATCTACAATACTGCAAAAATACTGACTCATAGTAATGCCTCCATATCAACTGAAACCTTCGTATATTTCTTATGCAATTCTCTGCTATATTCCCTATTTGTAGGAATTTCAATGATATGAACGCCTGTTTCTTGGCTAACATTAGCCAATACAGAACTCAACTCATCGGGGCTGGAAATTTTAGTATAGCCACAACCATAGAGTTTGGCAGCACCACTATAATCTAATCCTTGCGATGTGGAGAACAAGTAATCAAAATGCTTTGTTCCCTTTTGCGGTAAATATTCAAAAATACCGCCTCCATCATTATTATGCAAAATAATGGTTAAGTTTAGATTATGAGTTTTGGCCACAGCCAATCCATTCAAATCATGGAACAAGGATAAATCTCCTGTTACTAAATACGTAGGCTTGCCATTGGCTGCCAGTCCTAAAGCAGTTGAAATAGTGCCATCAATGCCATTGACGCCTCGGTTGCCGTAAAGAGTCGCTCGAGACTCCCCACTAAACCAGAAATAATCAAAATCCCGAATAGTCATACTGTTAGCAACAAAAATCTGTCCATCGTCAGGGATATGCTCTTGCAACTCGCGTATGGTTCGGCCTTCAAAGCAATGAGGCTCGTCGATAGCTGTACTTAGTTGCTTTTTGCCCTCTTGATCTAACCGTTGCCATATGTTTAAGTATTCATCAGAGTTATTGTTCTTCCTATACAAATGGGTAAAGACATCAATGCTAGCTTGCACATGCATGGTAGTTTTACTTGTTGGATTCATGGAATCCATCGTAGGGTTTACCTCGATGTACTCCACATCAGTCCAGCTAGCAATCATCTGTTGTACACGTTTTGATACAACGATTTGGCCGAACTGAATTACGCAGTCTGGTTTTAACTCATGCCAAAGAGCTTGACCCGCTAATAATGCATCATACGTAGAGATAACAACATTACTAGCATCAATCCCCCCCTTATTATTTTGATTATCTGCCGAGTTATAACGTCGTCTTACATTAGACAACGGATCAGCCAAAATAGGGGCTTGTAAAGCCTCCCCAAAGGAACAAATCGTATTAGCTTCATCTATATCAATCTGTGGGCCTGCTAGGATAAGTATGCGCTCATATCTTTCAAGTAAATCATTAATCTCGTTTGTACCATCATTTCCATGAGCAATATCAACTTCATTATTAATATGAGTCAAATTATTTCTATTATCACAGCCAAACTCACTACTATAGTTTGGTTTAACCACTTTAAAGGAACTGCGACCAGCCTCAAAATGGTTACGGCTCAATTCTGGCACCAATGGTTCAAAGAGAGGCACATTAATATGGACTGGCCCTTTTTTCGTATCCATCGCTTTCATATACGCTTTACGAGCCACTTGACGTGGATATGTATAGTAATGAGATTCTTGAGGCACTGCTAATTCTTCATAATAATTGACAGCAGTACCAAAGATTTTATGCTGATCTACAGTTTGAGGAGCCCCTACATGCAATAATGTATGAGGTCTATCAGCAGATAATACAATGAGCGGTACCCCGCTATATTGAGCTTCCAAAACAGCTGGCAAATAATGGGCCACAGCAGAACCTGAGGTACATACGAGTACAGTCGGTTCTTTATGAGCCTTTGCAATACCAAGAGCCATAAAACTAGCAGAGCGCTCATCTATATTCATATAGGTTTCAAATCCTTCATGCTCCTTGAACAGCATGGCCATCGTCGTAGAACGAGAACCAGGGCTAAACACCGCATGACGGACGCCGAGTTGGTAGAACTCGTCTACCAAGGCAGCAATATATTCATTCATTATATTCCCTTTCAAACACCCCTAAAGGTACGGAAACAATTATAAAGCATCAAGAATTGTACGCATTTTATTATTAGTTTCAGCGTATTCTTCATCCGCATCAGAATCGGCTACAACGCCACATCCTGCATAGGCATACAATACATTACCCATGATAAGAGCAGATCGAATAGCAACCACAACGATGCCGTCCCCCATATCCTTCATAAAGCCAAAAGGCGCTGCGTACATTCCGCGCTCATGGGCTTCATACTCTTGTAATAAGGCTAGAGCCTTTTCTCGAGGTTCACCACCAAGGGCTGGCGTAGGGTGTAACAATTTAGCCCATTCCACAAGAGATTTTGTACTATCCTTTGCGGTAATTATGGTACGCAAATGATAGAGGTGAGATAACTCCATAATGCCCGTTTCCCCCACCGTAACATCTGAAGTGATTTGTTTCATCGTATTCACGATACGGTCACGAACAATATTATGTTCTATAAGATTTTTCTCACTGGTTAGTAATTGCTCCTCAGTCCACGCATTAGGACCATCCTTTGGGGCTGTTCCAGCTAGTGCATAGCTAAGAATTTCACTGCCACGATGGCGCACTAAAATTTCTGGCGATGCCCCTACAAAGGTACGCCCATCCTTTTCATAGCCAAAGATAAAGCAATTGGGATTATTATCTACCAAATTAGCCAAGATACTTGCCACATTGTATGGTGTTTCGCTAGTGAATTCCACCTCGCGAGAGGAGACGACCTTAGTCATCGCACCGCTGCTTATGCCATTGGCAATAGCATTCATCAATCGGTTCCAATCCGCCTTATCATCACTGGTTTCTTTGTAGTTGTGATGAACTCGAGGCACCTCATAATTCTCAATCGGTACACTTTCACCAGCATGTAGATAGAAGGACTCTCCATTTTCTACAATGTAATAATGGGTAAAAGCAATCATTTCATGGCCCATATTAGACCATTTATGGTCTTTTACAGTATCAAAAAAAGTATCCCCATAAAATACATACGCATAATTATGGCGATCCTCATCATCTTTAACCGTCGCTAGACGTTTAGCGCCTACAACGATGCGGTCACTTTGGCGATCCACCCAAAACACGCGTTCTTCATTGGGGAAATTCATCCAAAATGATACCGGACTATTCAGTTTTAACGGTTCTTTGTTATATTTCATAGTTGTATGTCGCTATACGAAAAATAGACTATAGTAAAAACACCTAATATGTAGAAGATGTACTTCTACATATTAGGCGCCATCAATAGGTTTCAAAATGTTGAGATGAGCCTAACGCCATCACACGTCGATGGGCCCTCTTTATATCTACATTATTATAACATAGGTAACCATTAAAAGGTAGAAAATAAAAACCTCTACACCACATGCGCTATGCATAAATGTAGAGGTTTTTATATTTTGAAATGCTATTGTACTATTTAAATACATGTTTACACGTTTTAAAAGATCTTTAGTTTATTTGAAAGCTTTCGCCCCAATATCTGTACGATATTGCATGCCCTCAAAATCGATGTGTTCTATACGTCCATAAGCTCTATCGAGCGCTGTTCTAAGGTCTTTACCAAGGCCCACAACGCCAAGCACGCGGCCGCCATTTGTGACATATTCTTCCCCAACAAGTTTAGTGCCTGAGTGGAATACGATGGTTGTATCATGTTGTTTAATATCCCCATGAATCACATCACCCTTAGAGGATGTTTCAGGATAGCCTTTAGAAGCAAGAATGACACAAGCTGCAGAGGAATCTTTCCATTTCACCATATCAGCTGTTAATGTACCTGTGGCAGAAGCCATCATGATTTGACCTAAATCGCTATCAAGTAATGGCAATACAACTTGTGTTTCTGGATCGCCAAAGCGTGCATTAAATTCTACCACCTTAGGACCTTGAGGCGTAATCATAAGGCCTGCATAAAGACAACCTACATAAGGCATACCCTCTTTTTGCATGGCCGCCACCATAGGTTCTAAGATAGTTTTCATCGCTTCATCACGCAATGAATCTGTAAGCACTGGCGCTGGTGCATAGGTGCCCATGCCACCAGTATTAGGGCCTTTATCACCATCAAAGATGCGTTTATGATCTTGGGAAGCAATCATAGGCACCACAGTCTTACCATCTACAAAGGCAAGTAAGCTAGCTTCTTCACCTTCCATGAATTCTTCGATAACAACGGTGCTGCCTGCATCACCAAAGCGATTACCTCTAAGCATATCTTCTACAGCTGCATTCGCTTCTTCCACGGTCATCGCTACTACAACGCCCTTACCGGCTGCCAAACCGTCAGCTTTCACTACGATAGGAGCACCTGTTTGAGCGATAAATTCTTTTGCTTCATCCACCTTATGGAACACACCATAGGCCGCGGTTGGAATGTTGTATTTTTTCATAAGGTCTTTGGCAAATACCTTAGACCCTTCTAGTTGAGCAGCTGCTTTAGATGGACCAAACACAGGAATTCCTGCCTTATTGAGTGCATCTGCTAGTCCTGCTACAAGAGGAGCCTCTGGACCAACAACGACTAAATCAACGTGATTATCTTTCAAAAAACGAATTAAATGATCGCTTTGCTGCCAATCAATGCCGACTAGCTCTGCACAATCTGACATGGCTGCACTGCCAGGAATGGCATATACCTTTGTTACGCTAGGGCTGATGGACAATCGCCATGCCAATGCATGTTCGCGGCCGCCGTTACCGATTACACATACTTTCATAAGTCCTCCATCGGCGCCTAAACGCCATCAAGTTCATAGTAGAAGAAATAGTTAGTAATTGTGCTTAACTATAAGCTAAATATCTCAACCGATTAATGTTTAAAGTGGCGAATGCTTGTAAACACCATAGCAATCCCTGCTTCGTCAGCAGCTTTGATGGATTCTTCATCGCGAATGGATCCACCTGGTTGAATAATGGCTGCAATACCATGTCTTGCCGCTGTCTCTACAGTATCGCCGAATGGGAAGAATGCATCAGAAGCTAATACAGCGCCTTTAGCAGCTTCACCAGCTTGTTCAAGGGCAATTTTCGCAGAACCAACGCGGTTCATTTGACCCGCCCCAACACCGAGGGTACGTTTTTCATTAGAAATCAAAATAGCGTTGGATTTTACATGTTTTACAAGCTTCCAAGCAAATTCAAGGGCTTTCCATTGTTCCTCTGTTGGTTGTACCTTCGTAACCACTTTATAGTGAGCGCGGTCTTCTTGGATATCATCCTCTGTTTGCACCAATAGACCACCAGAGACTTTTTTCACTGTCACTTGTCCAGACTCAGGTTTAGATAACTCGATGAGACGAATATTCTTCTTTGCTTCAAGGATGTGTAATGCGTCTTTGGTGAAAGCAGGTGCCATGATGACTTCTAAGAAAATTTTGCTCATTTCTCCTGCAGTAGCTGCATCGACTTCACGGTTTAAAGCCACGATACCACCAAAGGCAGATACGGAGTCTGCTTCGTAAGCATTTACATAAGCATCATGCAATATAGCTGCTGTAGCTGCACCACATGGGTTTGTATGCTTAATAATACATGCTGCAGGCTCTGTAAACTCCCACACCATATTCCAAGCTGCTTCCATATCTACGATGTTGTTATAGGAAAGCTCTTTGCCATGGAGTTGTTTCAAGGCCCCCATTCCATGAGCTTTACCGATTTCTTTATAGAATGCCGCTTTTTGATGCGGATTTTCACCATACCGAAGGTCTGTTACCTTTTCATAAGCACTTAAATATTCTGGAGGTGTAGAACCTTCGTTTAAGATACCGCTCATGTAGTTAGCAATAGCTACGTCATAGGCTGCAGTATGAGCAAAGGCTTCTTTCGCTAGACCAAAGCGATAGTCTTTAGTCAATTCTCCATGTTCTTTAAGCATTGCTAAGATTTCGTCATAATGATCTGGATTTACCACAATGCCTACATACGCATGGTTCTTCGCCGCAGAGCGCACCATGGTAGGACCACCGATATCGATATTTTCAATGGCTTCCTCTAAGGATACATTTGGTTTTGCAATGGTTTCACGGAATGGATAGAGATTGACAACCACAAGATCGATTGGTTCAATACCATGATCCTCCATAGCTTTTTGATGTTCCGTATTATCACGGATAGCCAAAATACCACCATGAACCTTTGGATGTAATGTCTTTACACGGCCATCCATCATTTCAGGAAAACCAGTTAAAGATTCTACGGCTTTTGCTGCAATGCCTGCATCAGTAATCGCCTTAAGGGTACCGCCTGTGGAATAAATGGTTACACCTAATTCAACTAATCCCTTTGCAAAGTCTACAATACCTGTTTTATCAGAAACACTAAGTAATGCATTTTTAATCATCTAACGTCTTCCTTTGCTTACACATCAATCTTCAATATATACAACACGACCTTTTATAGTGAGCTTATCCTCACAAAACAGTCGTAACGCCTCTTTATACGTTTTATGCTCAATAGGTAATAATCTATCACTCAAAGTATCCTCTGTATCATCGGGTAATACAGGCACCGTATTCTGCATGATGATAGGGCCCGTATCCATTCCCGCATCAACAAAGTGTACCGTACAACCCGTAATTTTTACGCCTCCGTCAATGGCTTGTTGATGACCATGAAGGCCTGGGAAGGATGGCAATAATGCAGGATGGATATTTAAAATCTTATGCTCATACCGTTCAATGAGCTTAGTCCCAACTATGCGCATATAACCAGCCAATACGATACCGTTCACCTTATAAGGCTCTAAGGCATCTAGCTGAGCCTGTTCAAAACTCGCTTTAGAATCATAATCGCTACGGTCGATGACAATGAGTGGAACATCCCAAGATTTGGAACGTTCTACAATTCCTGCTGTACCATGATCTGTAATAATGACAACAAATTCACCATTAATATAGCCGTCTTGCATGGCCTTATACAGTGCTTCCCCATTGGATCCACGACCACTGGCAAAGAGGGCTAATCGCTTTTTAGAATTACGCATCGAACTCAGCCCCTTTAAGGACAACAGGACCATCACCACTTACGATACGGCCAATTTCATATACAGCTTCACCACGGTTACCAAGATTTTCTTTAACCTTTGCTACATTGTTTTCATCAACGATAAGGATCATACCAATGCCCATGTTGAAAGTGCGATACATTTCAGGCCATGCTACATTGCCCCATTCTTGTAATTTCGTAAATACAGGAAGTCGTGGCCATGTAGTAACATCTACCTCTGCAGTCACACCCTTTGGCAATACGCGAGGAATGTTTTCATAGAACCCACCGCCTGTAATATGAACCATACCCTTTACAAGTTCTTGTTCAATTAGTGGTAAGACTGCTTTTGGATATAAACGTGTAGGTGTCAATAATTCTTCGCCTAAAGTCTTACCAAACTCTGGGATGTCTGTATCAATAGATAATTGTTTGTGGTCGAATACGATTTTACGAACCAAAGAAAAACCGTTGGAATGGACACCAGAAGATGGCAAACCTAAAATGACATCGCCCGCTTTGATACTTTCACCAGTAATCAATTTAGGACGATCAACGATACCAACGGCAAAACCAGCCACATCGTAATCATCGTTATCGTAAAAGCCCGCCATTTCAGCAGTTTCGCCGCCCAGTAAAGCACAGCCAGACTCTTCACAAGCCTCTGCCACACCGCGCACGATATCTGCTACTTTTAGAGGATCAAGTTTACCAACTGCAATGTAGTCGAGGAAGAATAAAGGTGTGGCACCTTGTACGAGAATATCGTTAACACTCATAGCTACGCAGTCTTGGCCAATAGTATCATGCTTATCCATCATGATAGCAAGGCGCAATTTTGTGCCTACCCCATCTGTACCAGATACGAGCATAGGGTCAGACATGGAGTGACCAGCTAAGGAATAGAGGCCCCCAAAACCACCTAAATCACCAACAACACCAGGTGTGTACGTGCGTTTCACGGATTCTTTCATCAATTCTACAGCGCGATTACCAGCATCGATATCAACGCCTGCATCGCGATAGGTTAAACTAGTTTTATTCGAGCACATATTTGACCCCTTCCTCTTGTTCCGCAGGAACCTCTACACTGTAATCACCATTAAAGCAAGCAAAACATAAGTCATTAGGCGCTATATCAGATACAGCGCGACATAAGCCTTCTCGAGATAAATAATGTAATTTATCGGCATTAATATAGTCTTTGATTTCATCTACTGTATGTGTGGCAGCAATGAGCTCTTTACGTACCGATGTATCAATGCCATAGTGACAAGAATACTCAATGGATGGAGAGCTAACGCACATGTACACCTCTTTGGCACCCGCTTCCTTTAGCATCTTAACGATAATACCACTCGTAGTACCACGTACAATAGAGTCATCGATGAGTACAATCCGTTTACCACTTACCACATGAGGTAATGGGTTTAGTTTCATGCGCACAGCTAATTCCCGTTCCTCTTGATTTGGTTTGATAAAGGTACGACCGCTATAGCGATTTTTCACTAACCCTTCTGCAAAAGGAATGCCCGATGCACGAGCATAGCCTAGTGCTGCCGTAGTGCCAGAGTCAGGAATAGACATGACAATATCTGCATCATACTTTGTTTCGTTATATAACTCACGTCCCATATTGAGGCGAGATTGATAAACCGATTGACCATCAATATGACTATCACCGCGTGCAAAATATATATATTCAAAAACGCAGAGCTTCTTATCTATTTTTTCTGGTTCTGCATAGATAACGCTACGCACGCCTGAATCATCGATGATTACCATTTCGCCTGGATCGATGTGACGAATGAACTCAGCCTTAATTGCATCGAAGGCACAGCTTTCACTAGAGAGAACATACCCATTTTCAGTTTTACCTAAGCACAGAGGTCTAAAGCCTTGTGGGTCACGCACACCTACTAAGGAGTCGTTTGTGGTAATAACTAGAGAAAAGGCCCCTTCAATTTGACGTGCCGCATCAGCAATGCGTTCCGCTTGCGTTTCTGCCTTAGAACGAGCAATGAGGTTTACGATAACTTCGGAATCCATTGTCGTTTGGAAGATGGAACCATCCGATTCAAGACGTTTACGAATGGCTAAGGCATTCGTTAAATTACCATTGTGAGCCACCGCAATTTGACCACCTTGGTAATGAATCACTAAAGGTTGAATATTGCGTGGATTATTGGAACCTGTTGTAGAATACCGCACATGACCAGTCCCCATATGGCTTGGTAAGGATGGTAATTCTTTAATGGCCTCAGTCAATAAGCCCATACCTTTTTTTAGTTCTACATCATGACCATCTGTAACGGCAATGCCCGCGCTTTCTTGGCCACGGTGTTGAAGTGCAAAGAGCCCCCAATATACATAGCGTGCTACATCAACGGTTCTATCATAGACACCGAATACACCACACTCTTCATGCCATTTATCAAAAACAGGATCGTAGTTCATTGTGCCCCCTTAGGCGCGTTCGCCAGTAAGACGGAATAACATTTCCTTGTACGCTTCTTCAATATTGCCAAGATCGCGACGGAAGCGGTCTTTGTCGAGCTTTTCACCTGTTGTAGCATCCCAGAAACGGCATGTATCAGGAGAGATTTCGTCGCCTAATAATACTTCACCATTGTGAGTACCAAATTCTAATTTAAAGTCAACAAGGGTTACATTTTTTGTAGCCAAGAATTTTTTCAAAATATCATTTACTTTTAAAGTGATTGTAGAAATTACATCAAGTTGTTCTTGCGTAGCCCAGCCAAGTGCTGTGATTTGGGATTCGTTGGCAAATGGATCGCCTAATTCATCATTTTTGTAGCAGAATTCAAGGATTGGATGTTTAAGAGGAGTACCTTCTTCAATACCAAAGCGTTTAGCCATGGAGCCAGCTGCAATGTTGCGAACAATAACTTCTAAAGGAACGATATCCAAAGTAAGTACTGTTTGATTGCGATCATCTTCGCGACGAACAAAGTGAGTTGGTACACCTTCTTTTTTCAACAATTCAAAGAAGAAGGAAGAAATTTTATTGTTCAATACGCCTTTGCCAAGAATGGTATCATGTTTTTCACCGTTGAATGCAGTAGCATCATCTTTGTAATGAACGATATACTCATCTTTGTTATCTGTTTGATATACTTGTTTTGCTTTACCTTCGTACAATAATGTTAATTTTTCCAAGTCGATGTTAGCCATGATGTGTCTCCTTTATCATAATGAATGATACAAACTATATAATGAATATCTAATAAAAGAATTGAGCTTACTTTATGAGCAATGTAATCTGTAACGAGTTATAAGATTATAGTTTAATAGCGCCTTGTAGCTCTGCATTATCTGCTAGGACTTTTTCGGCCATATCTTTACGATACTGTACATATTGTTCTTTCAATTCTTTGTTGAAAGCTGCTCCAATTTGTACGGCAAATAGTGCTGCATTTTTGGCTCCGTCAACAGCCATTGTCGCTACTGGCATACCAGATGGCATTTGAACAATAGCAAGCAAGGAATCGATACCTTTTAAGGCCGTTGCATTAAGAGGAATACCGATAACAGGTAATGTGGTAAAGCTAGCGACTACGCCAGGTAGATGAGCTGCTGCACCAGCACCAGCGATAAATGCGATAGCCCCTTCATCTTCAAGTCTTGTAACAAATTCTTTTACAGCTTCAGGTGTACGGTGAGCTGAAGCAATTACCATTTCATAAGGAATGTTGAATTCATCAAGTATGGCAGATGCCTTTTTCATTGTGTCTAGGTCAGACTTGCTGCCCATAATAATACCGACCTTCATAGATCCTCCTAATAAAAAAGCCCAGCCGAAATAGACTGGGAAAAATGCGCATAAATAGCCTCCGTAGACTTGCGTTGAGTTTGTTGATTTGCATAGTTCACGGTGCTACCTCCTTCTTGTACACAAATTGTAACACCTAACATTTACAAAATCAACATTATTTTCGAATATTTTTTAATTAATTATTTTTATTATTCGTTATATTCCGAACTATTTGAAAGTATTAAATTTAATTATATCGACGTTATTCAAAATATATGATTAGAAATATATACTCTTTTTTACAAAACCACACATTCTATTAAACTTAGGTCTTTTAAAGTGTTAATGTATATTTTACCAAAAATAAAAAGAGGGTATCCCACCTTTAGAGATAGGATACCCTCTTTCAATTAATTTCCGAACATTACGGCCCTTAATCTGTATTTGTTATTAATTAATGTGTGCCACTTTCAAAAGCAGCTTTCAACTCGCCTACAGCTTCAGGGACATAGTCTACGATAGAAGACATCAATGCATACATTAATGCAGGTTCAAACGCATCGTCACCACACATGTATACACAGTCTAAATATAGACTGGAATCTTGTTCATCAATATATAGTTTATAGTTTTTGTATGTCGCATTGTCGCGGTTGATCAACGCATTCAAGGCATTCATATTTTGTGCGGTTACCTTTTCAGGGCCTAACACCAAACGAATAACACTGTAAATACTGTTATCAAGAATAACAAATAACGGCATATCCCACAATGGGGATTTAATGTAAGAACGGTATACAACAGTACCGTCCTCATCCTCAAAATCCTTACGTTCAAAGGATGTGATTTCTTCGTCTTTTAAAAACTTATCAAATAATAATGCTTTAGGATTCATAACAACCTCTATTTAGCTAAACCAGCTACTTTAAGAATGCCTTTATGTACAGCATCTAAATGTGGTTGAACGACTTCAAGCAATAAATTAACTACTACTGTAGGATCAAATTGCTCAGTCAAACCAGGAACAGACACATCCATATAGATGTTATTGTCTTCATTGCTCACATAGTATTTAGATACTTTATAATCTTGATTCAATGTGTTAAGTTCTTTCAACACAGCAGGAATCACTTTTTCATCAATAGATGTTGTTGTGATAGCAATACGTGCATAGGAGAATGCAGAATCATCCACAACGATGAATACAGGCAAGCTATGCTCATGAACATCCAAACGGCCGTGGTAAACGACTGTATGAAGGTCATCTGTCATTTCTTCCTTTGTAAACCAAGAGTTACCGCCTTTATTTAAGTCAGCAACGAGTAAGTCAAATTTTTCTGCTTTTTGATTCATAATTCCCTCTACAAATAATCAGACTATTAGTCTTCGATAAATACACAACCATTGTCTTTAAATTCTTTAATACGAACTAAAGACTCAACACGATACCCTGCATTTTCAAGGCGTTCACGACCAGGTTGGAAGGATTTTTCGATAGCGATCGCCATACCAACCACTTCATCACCAGCGTCTTCCACCAATTTAGCAAGGCCCATAGCAGCCTCACCAGATGCCAAGAAGTCATCGATGATCAACACTTTTTCACCGGCTGGCAAGAATTTTTTAGAAATAGTAATATCGTAGTTTTCCTCTTTTGTATAAGAGTACACAACACTATGATATACATCATCTACCATAAGAATAGATTTT
>NZ_DXLG01000002.1 GCF_019414865.1 Veillonella sp. | reverse complement strand
CTATAGGCTATTCGCTATGAATATTTTAAATAAATTTTCATCTCATAGATTTATTTAGTTATACATAAAAATGTATATATAATGGTTTTGTGCAATTGTTTTCTATAGAATTTTCGATATAGCGATTTTCTAATAACCATATAGCATACTTCGATATACCGCACTATATTAGCAATCTAAAGGATTAGATGTAAACTATACCGATTTTGTGTTCTAATGACTTTCAATACAAAAGACCCCTCATAGAGGGGCCTTATCTGTATAATTCTATAAGTCGATTGTATAGTAGGAAAAACATAGAATTTATAATGATAAATTCTAGTCTCCCCTAGCGCAAACCAATTATACCAAATTAGTATAGCTTAGAATACATTTACTAAATCGATTGTTTGGTTACGGTTAGGGCCAACGGATACGATACCCAAAGGTACACCTGTTACTTCTGCAATACGTTCTACATATTTACGAGCATTTTCAGGAAGGTCTTCGTATTTGCGGATACCAGAGATATCTGTTTCCCAACCTGGCAATGTTTCGTAAACAGCTTCGCATGCTTCAAGATCTTTCAAGTTAGCTGGGAAACCTTCTACATCTTTACCATTCAATTTATAACCTACGCAGATTTTCAATTCTTTGAAGGAATCAAGGATATCCAAACGTGTAATAGCGAGGTAATCTAAGCTGTTAAGACCTGCAGCGTATTTTACAACCATAAGGTCTAACCAACCACAACGACGAGGACGACCAGTTACAGTACCGAACTCATGACCAAGTTTGCGAAGGTTGTCGCCAGTTTCATCAAGAAGTTCTGTAGGGAATGGACCTGCACCAACACGTGTTGCATACGCTTTTACAACGCCGAAGATATTTTTCAAGTAGTTTGGACCAATACCAGCGCCTGTGGAAGCACCACCAGCGATTGGATGAGAGGATGTTACGAATGGATATGTACCATGGTCAAGGTCAAGCATAGTAGCTTGAGCGCCTTCGAACAATACCTTTTTGTCCTCTTTAACTGCTTTAAGAACAGCGATGTTAGTATCTGTTACATATGGTTTCAATGCTTCAGCATATTTGATGTAATCCGCTAAAATTTCATCATAGTTAACTGGTTCAGCATCATAAACTTTAGTAAGCATTTTATTTTTGAATTCTACATTGTATGCTAATTTTTGTTTGAATGTTTCAAGGTCATACAAGTCGCAGATACGGATGCCGATACGGTTAATTTTATCAGCATAGCAAGGACCGATACCGTTTTTAGTAGTACCGATTTTAGCATCACCTTTGGATGCTTCCTCTGCATTATCTAAAGCGATATGATATGGCATGATAACATGCGCACGGTCGGAAATATGAAGGGATTTTGCAGATTTACCTTGTTTTTCAAGGCCTTCAATTTCTTGTAACAAAACTTTAGGGTCGATTACAACACCAGTACCCACGATATTTTGTTTGTTATCGTACAAAATGCCGCTTGGTAAAAGGCGAAGAGCAAATGCTTTATCATCTACCACAACAGTATGACCTGCATTATTACCACCTTGACTGCGCACTACAACGTCTGCACGTTCCGCGATCCAGTCAACGATTTTACCTTTACCCTCGTCACCCCATTGAGTGCCGATAACCATACTTGTTGCCATATCTATATCCTCCATGTGAAAGTCTAAATAATTCACTAACATTATACAACAATGTTCGGACTCTGTGAAAGTATTTATACAAATTCAATCTTTAGTTTCTTCCCAAAGGCGTGAGCAATTTTCTGCAACGTTTTTAAAGATATTATTTTGGTTCTTTAAGCCAGAAGCTCATGAAAAGTCCCATCAAGCCTACAGGTATCAATGTCATCAAAGCAGTTTGTACGTCATAGATGTCGGCTATATGGCCCACATATGGCGCTACAAGTCCACCTAAGGTAATACCAAGGCCTAGTGTAATACCAGATGCAAAGCCCGCATTTTTAGCCAGGTATTTTTGACCTAGTACCGTAATTGGACCGTATTGTGAGAATACACCAAAGGCCATTGGGATCATGGCGCCGAAAAAGCCCCATATATTAGGCACAAAGATAAAGACTAAAACAGATGGCAAGAAGATAAGATTGCCTAAGCGAACTGTTTTAAGGAAGCCTAATTTATCTGACAACGCCCCGCCCATATAGGTAAGAACAGCGCCCATTGCAAAGTACATCGTTAAAGCTAAACTCGATGCACTGGCTTCTCCGTTAATAACAGTAATGTATAAAATAGGGATAAAGATGGATAATACAGAGAATAGTATAGATCGAGAAGCAATGACAAAGAATAATTTGCCAAAGCTAACCCAATCGTTAGTGCCACTATTAGTAGATTTAGCAGAGCTTTTACTTTCACCAATAGCATCGGTATCTGTAGAGCCTGTAAAGGCATACACATACAGCAACACGCCAATCAATGCAATTGCCGTGAACAACCAAAGGAATTGACCGCAAAAGACGTACACACCACCAGCAAGGAGTGGGCCCAGTGCAAAACCAGCGCTGCCCCCAACCGCAAATCGTCCCATGGCATTACCAAGTTCATTGGATTGCGTGCGGTTCACGAGAAGAGCCGCCTCAGGATGGAATAGTGCCGCCCCAATCCCTGCAATGAGCGATAGAGCTAATATCATTTCATAGCTCGTTGCCAGTGCAATGGCGCTGATAGAGACTAATGTTACGGTAAAGCCTACAGGAATGAACCACGGCACGCGCCACCGATCCGCCACATAGCCCAAGATAGGCTGCGCCACGGAAGCCACTACGGTGTTACAGAAAATAATGGATGCCGATTGATAGTAATTAAGGCCAAAATTAGCGATAAAGAACGGTATGAGCGCCGCTAGTGAACCTTGTCCAAAGTCATTAATACAGTGAAAAATAGGCGGTCCGTACTTTCGTATGATACGTTTCATATAACCTCCTAATACAATAGCTAATTTCCCCTAAGATACAGAGATGCTTACTAGGAAACCAGCTCATAATTGTGCTCATAATTGTCCACAAAACAGTATAAATAACAGATTACTTTCAAAATAAAAAGGATAGATATAGCCAACACCTAATGCACGTGCCATAGGCTGATTGGTCTATACCTACCCTAGTCTTTCGTATGTTATATGGGAAGTACCCTACAATTATAGGCCAAAGCGAGCCATGATTGTATCAACATGTTTTAACAATTTATGAGGATCGAAGCATGCATCGATTTCTTCAGCAGTCATGTATTTCTTGATGTTTTCATCAGATTTAAGACCTGTAGCGAAATCTTTGCCTTCAAGCCAGCGTTCCATAGCGTATTTTTGAACCCAACGATATGCTTCATCACGTACTGCACCTTTATCTACAAGGTGAGTCAAAATTGTTTGGCTGAATACAAGGCCGCCTGTAAGGTTGAGGTTTTTAAGCATTGTTTCAGGATATACCAACAATTTATCGATAGTGCGGATTGTAAGGTGAAGCATGTAGTTCAATGCAATGGTTGCATCTGGCAAGATAACGCGTTCTACAGAGCTATGGGAAATGTCGCGTTCATGCCACAAAGCTTGGTCTTCGTAAGCAGATTGAGCATAGCCACGAAGCAAGCGAGCCATACCACAAATTCTTTCACATGTAATAGGATTGCGTTTATGAGGCATCGCGGAGGAACCCTTTTGTTTAGGGCTGAAGTATTCTTCTGCTTCGCGCACTTCAGTACGTTGCAAGTGACGGATTTCCAAAGCGATTTTATCCAATGTGCCGCCTACAACAGCAATAGTGGACAACAATTCAGCATGACGGTCACGTTGTACTACTTGTGTAGCGATTTTAACAGGTTCAAGACCTAATTTTTCGCATACGTATTGCTCTACGAATGGATCGATGTTGGAGTATGTACCAACAGCACCGGACAATTTACCTACAGCAACGCTTTTACGAGCATGTTCCATGCGTTCGATATCGCGTTCTACTTCAGCCATCCACAATGCTAATTTCAAGCCAAATGTAGTTGGTTCGCCGTGAATACCATGTGTACGGCCGATCATAGGTGTGTATTTGAACTCAGCTGCGCGACGACGCAATACGTCGTGCAAGCGTTTCAAATCTTCAATCAAGATGTCGCATGCTTGTTTCATCATGTAACCAAGCGCTGTATCTTTAACGTCAGTAGATGTAAGGCCAAGGTGGATATATTTAGCCGCTTCAGGACCTACGTATTCGCCCACTGCTGTTACGAAGGAAATGATATCGTGGTTTGTTTCCTTTTCGATTTCATGAATGCGTTCAACGTCGAAATTGCCCTTTTCACGAATGGCTTTAGCCGCTTCTTTAGGGATAACGCCCAACTCAGCTTGTGCCTCGGATGCCAATGTTTCTACCAATAACATTGTGTCGAACTCGTTGCGTTCGCTCCAAATATGGCCCATTTCTTCTCGTGTATAACGTGGTATCATGATGTCTCCTTTGCATGATAAAAGCTAGATTTCTTATACAATAATTGTACCATATGTGAAAGCTCCATTCAATGAATGGACCTAAATTTTCCGAATGATAATTATATTAAATTTACTAATCGTTCGTATTTCCAGAGCCTATTTTTTTAACAGTCGGTTCCACATAAGATTTTTTTTCAACTCGTACACCTCTCTGCCTTCATCGATGCGATGAATTCGTTTAATCATTTTTGGATGGGTAATAAATAAACGGCTAAAAAATCCCGTACTTTCACGATCATATAATTCGCCATTCTCAAGCATGCCAATTTGGTCAGTCGCTAGGCCCAATGAAACGAGGCCATCCCGCAATTCTCGACCTAAACCAATTGATATAGCGTACGCATCAGCAGCATACTCACGGCGACGGCTATCAAAATAATAGGTTATCCACTTCGGTAACTGTAGTATGTATTCCACCGCTGTAATCATAATGACTATAGCTAATTGAATAATGCGAACTACAATATTAACAATCGGTATAATTGCCAGTATATTCAATGCAAAGTTAAGCAATATTACAAGATTTAAAATCAATTGCCCTAGTCGATCCATGGCATAGGTTATAGTTAAATAAATGGTATCGCGATGACGCAAATGACCCAACTCATGCGCCAAAACGCCTACCAATTGATCCTCACTTAATGCTCGTAAGGCACCTGTATGTATCGTAATATGATTGATTCCCGAAGCAAAGGCATTGATATCCTCATCATTACGCATACGCACAGTTAGTGAATCACGTTTTACCTCACTATAGGCACATAATTTTTCAAATATTGGTTCAAGATAGGCCGATTCTTCTACACTTGGTTTTCTTTCACTTTGCATTGCATGAGCAATCCAACTAAAAGGCGGCAAAAATAGTCCTATAGCCACTATAATAGGTAATGCAAAGGCTATAACGATATACACCTCTAACTTATCCGCTAATTGTAGTGGGTTCATAAGCCAATCCCAAGAAAAAGGATATACGTATTGAACTGCGGACTCTAAAATTGGGAAGAAGATAAATACAATGATAACGTTAACAATATAGGTAAGAATAACTTGAATCATACTCTCTCTCTTTATGCACTCATATTCTATGATAACTATACGTTACATCTCATATAGTTACACATTTATTTTCTAAATTATTACATTAGTAAGCCCCATATAACTATGGAGTTATACCTTATATAGTAATATAACAATAAATAAATTTACTAATACTGTATCATAGCTGTACATTGTGATATATAATAAACATACAGACTAAATCTACTATGAAAAATAGGGAGGCTTTCATGGCAAATTTAAATCGCAAAGAGCGACGTGCACAGCGCAATGAATCGAATACTGTAGGCATTCTATTACGCCTATTCTTTGGGCTTAGCTTTATCGGCTTGGCTGTAGTTCTATTTGGAGAGTTTGATCTCAACTATGTATTCTCCATCTTTACAGCAGACATCATTGTATCCTTAATTTATGTAATACTCAATAAATCTCGCATCACTACATCCTTAGCGGTTAATACCAATGTACGCGTTATCATCGCATTCCTTATCATGCTAGTGACAATGTTCTTCTACGCCTTCGCATTATGGCGCGTCAATCAATTTAGCGCACCTATGCAAGTTACATTATTTATCGGTGGCGCTATCGTATATCTTGCAGTGTTCAACTCTACCAAAACAATGCTTACAAACCAGGATTAATAGGATACAGTTTTTCCATATGAATTATATTCCTATAATAATCTGGTAACCATAAATAACAGGCTACAAATAACTAATACTGCAAAAGTAAAAGAGGCATATCTTACATACATAGTATGTGATATGCCTCTTTATTGTCCCATAACGACAGGGATTGTTAAGGTTTGTATACGTCCAGAGTGGTTGACGATGCTGCCACTGGTTTTAACAATGCGCAATGCTTCTTCCATTACATCGGGCGGTATTCCGTCCACCACGATGCGCGGTGTGTTCTGAGCAACGATGACATGTCCATCTTCTCCAAAGTTTACCTTCACCGTAACAGTACCTGTTACAGAAGATTTCGCGCCTTGTTCTTGAACACGGCGAAGATAGGCGCTTGGATTAATAGCTGGCTGACGCAATAGTTCTTGCTGTCCTGGTGTTAACAAGCTCCACGCAATATCTGATAAGAATGATAAATCAGCCGTTTCTGTTCGACCATCACCATCGGCATTAGGGTCAGATGTAACGTCCTTACCCATAGGCGCCTCTTTCGGTTTTGATTGTTTTTCATGAGTTATAACCGCTTGCTCTACGCCAGCCGCTTCAGTTTCAATGGCCTTAGGAATAGCCCATTCTCGTCGCTGCTCTTGTGTACTAGCATTTGTATCTAATGTTTTAGTTCGTTCATTTTCACCAGGTGTCACTTCCTCCATCACAGGTTGTGACTGAGGTTTAGGCTTTGCTTCTGTACGTTCTGGTACTGCCTCTGCGGGGGCAACCTTCTCCTCAGGTTGTGGAGTTGGTTCGGTTACCTCTGTACTGCTTTCACCATCATCAGGCAAATCAAAGCTAATTTCAGCCGCATCATGAGCTGCCCCAGTGCCCGCCATACCTCGCAAAGAAAACCCCATCCCAGATACGAGTATCGTCGTAATGCCTAAGGACACGATGAACGGTTTCAAATAATGCGATTCAAACATAGAATCACTTCCGTTCCGTTGCGACGCTAATATACTTGGCGCCATTTACCTTGAGCATATCTAACAGAGCGATAACCTCGCTGTAATATACATCCTTAGATGCGCGGATAACAAAGGCTTGTCGCGGTGCTTGTTTAACGATAGACCGCACCTCTTCCGCCAAGCGTTCCGAAGAGATTTCCTGATTATCGATATATAACGTATGCGTTGTAGTTAAGGTAATCGTAATAGGCTCGATAGATTTTGCCGTAGAAGTGGATGTAGATGGCAAATTTAGAGGAATTTGCTGCTCTGTATTCATGTACAGCGTACCCACCATGAAAAATACCAATAAAAAGAATACGATATCGATCATAGGGATAATCATGATTGTCGGTTCTTTTTTAACCCCTAATGTGCGTCGTCTCATATATCATGTTCCTCGTTGTACGCATCGAGGATATTACCACACTCATGCTCTAATGTAGTAATAGAATCGTTGACCTTTGCCGCACAGTAACTGTGAAAGCCTAGTGCAATGATGGCTACCGTCAAGCCTGTCGCCGTTGCCACCAAGGCCTCGGATACACCGCCAGTAATGATGGTAGGCGCACCAATATCGCCGCCTACGACAGCAAAGGCACGAATCATGCCAAGTACGGTCCCCAATAGGCCCAATAGTGGAGCCATAGTTACAATCATGCTAAGCCAGCTAAGGCCGCGTTTTAATCGCTCATCAGCATAGGATACGATATCTTGCAAACGATTTTCCAAGCTATTGTAGTTCTTAGCACTGCGAATAGCACGAGCAAATAAGGATCCTAACTCCAAGGTGTCTCGTTCCAATATGCTCGGCAACATAACCCAGCTTTGGTTCTTTTCTAATACCTTATTAAAGCGATGCAAGTCCTTTGTAAACTTGCGATATAAAACGATACGCTCAATGCCAATCATCAACGCAAAGAGCAAAAAAATTACTAGCGGATACATTACAAATCCACCAGCCACAAATAAATGCGCTATACTACTCATACTAACCTCCAAAAGCCTTCACCCTCTAGGCCCTAATAACCTTTATTATATCACGTTTTAAGGTATCTAAAAATAATTATGAGTTAAAAAAAGGCTATACTAATAGTGATACACATATTAGTATAGCCCTTTATTTTGATTTTATTCTGTTTTATTTTGGTCTTACTTGAGCTTTATTCTACATCTATTTTGGCTTTATTTTAGCTTTATTCCATCACGATTTGACATCGCATAACCATAGCATATATGGTTTATTGGTCTTTTTTGAGGAATTTTACAAGTATGCCACCGATTGTTAAGGACAAGCCAAAACCACTACAGAACATGCCAATGGAATACATCCAAGCATAGGTTTGATTATTAGAAGAAATCGCTTGTGCTGCCTCTCGTGCATTGGTAGCATTTCTTGCAATTTCTAAATTCGTTGTTGCTGGATCTGGATTTAATAATAGGATAACAACACCTATAATTAAAACTACAATACCAACTGGTAATAACATTTTTTTGCTCATTTAAATGACCTCTCTAACATTACATGAAACGATATATATGATTAGATACTATTTATCGAGTTTGTTCATATCCAAGCGATTTACACTACCAATAAAGCTATTATAGGATTCGATCATATCATTGTAATGATCAGCTGTTTGGTCACCTAAGAATGTACGAATTCTACCAATAGTTGTATTTAAATGATTTTTAGCAGAGTTATAGTCCGGACTAGTAATGCTGCTGGACACATCCATGATACCTTGCAACTCTTGGTTCGCCGCATTTACATCGATTTGCTTGCCTTCTTCAAAGCTATCCAATAATGCAGTTAAACGTAAATGAACTTCTTGAGCAGCAGCTGCATTTTTCTTACCGGAATCTTTAAGTTCTTTCAACTGTTCTTGTTGATTTTCCGTATTATGTTTGTGAATTACTGCGTCTAGCTGATTATATGCTGCATAGAATTGATCATATAATTGAACGTATTTAGGTCCTAATTGTTGTTCCTTAGCATAATTATCTGCTTGATATGAATTAGTTTGGTAGTACGTATCCAATTCATTTGCTACTGGTACAATGTCCTTTAATACGGTTAATACGTTATCAAGAGGTTCCTTCATATCATCATATGGTATACCCGCATCTTTAGCGGCTTGTAATTTTTGTTGTAAGCTATCAAACTTTGGTGCCATAAAGCTTGATAAATGTTGACCCTCTCTTAGTTTTTGAATGGAAGGATTAATAGCATATCCAAAGCGTACGGTACCACTGTTAAAATTACCAACTGCTTCAATATACTGATTAAAGACTTGAATGTCTTTTTGCGATGCCTTTTGAGCACCTTGCTGCACCCCATTGGCAATCTTAGAAAAACTACAACCACTCAAAAATAATGGAGCTGTTAGAGTAGATGCACACAATACGGCTGTTAACATTTTCTTTACTAGTGGTTTCATAATGACCCTCTCATTTAAATCACACACAAGTAACAGTTTATGATTAAATTATATATCATATATGTTATTTATG
Organism: Veillonella sp.; assembly: GCF_019414865.1. Taxonomy (GTDB): domain Bacteria; phylum Bacillota; class Negativicutes; order Veillonellales; family Veillonellaceae; genus Veillonella. Next base: position 23,521 of record NZ_DXLG01000002.1, on the reverse strand, counting down.
AAAGTATCAACCGTATTTTTTATGAAATTTGTTTCATGAATATGCTTTCACAAGCACATAAAAAGGCATAGTATACATCTCCATTGGGGTAAACCCAATAGTAATGTTTATACTATGCCTTTTCTGGATACATCTTATATGTCTAAATCAGTATGATAGCTAATCGGAGTGTCTTAATAGATAAGTTATGCCAGCTTATCAAATAGGTATGTAGCTATCTACTTATTTAATGGACTTATCGAAAACGCCAATTAATTCTTCAACGGCTTGAGATTCGCTCATTTCACCATCTAAGACGGCTGCTTCCACTTCGCCCATACGACCTTGAATGACGACATTATTAAAGAATAGGTTGTGCAAGTGTTCGTCAATCATATCGCGTACCCAACGGAGGGATTGTTCTTGACGGCGTTTTAAGAAGACCCCATTTTCTTTGCCTTGTTCAGTAAATTCTTGGATTACATCCCACAATTCATCGAGGCCATCCTTTGTAACGGCTGAGCAAGTGTAGGCTTGGGTTTTCCATTTTTCCGTAGCAGGACGAATGTAATGCAACATCCGATCGTAATCGCTACGAGCGATGAGAGCGCGCTTGAGGTTATCCCCATCAGCCTTGTTGACCACAATAGCATCGGCCAGCTCCATAACGCCTTTTTTGATGCCTTGTAATTCATCGCCTGCACCTGTTAATACGATGAGCATAAAGAAATCTACCATGGAACGCACGGTAACTTCACTTTGCCCAACCCCAACGGTTTCAACGAGAATGATATCGTATCCAGCAGCCTCGCAAAGTAGCATGGTCTCTCTACTTTTACGAGCTACACCGCCTAGTGTACCACCTGCCGGCGATGGACGGATATACGCGTCAGGATGTTTCGTCAATGTTTCCATCCGCGTCTTATCGCCCAAAATACTGCCCTTTGTGACTTGGCTCGTAGGGTCTACAGCAAGTACGGCTACCTTGTAACCTGCTTCAATGAGCATATTGCCAAAGGCTTCAATAAATGTACTTTTACCGGCCCCAGGCACACCAGTAATACCGATGCGCAACGCCTTGCCCGTGCGAGGCAATATAGCTTGCAATACTTGTTGAGCTAATTTAAAGTGTTCCTTATTATTACTTTCTACTAACGTAATAGCCCGTGAAAGTATAACGCGGTCCCCCTGCTCGATACCGCGTACATAATCAGCGACAGTTAACTTCTTTCGCCGCTGTACGGGACGTACCGACGGAGCCAGATGAGCGGAGCTAGACAAGAGGCCATCGTGCATTTCCTTGACGCCTTTCATTACATGACACGCAAAGGTATCATCTTTCTTCGCATCTTCTGGCACCCAATCGGGACGGTAGGTACTACCCTCGGCGCTTGCGTTTTTTACACCTAATTCAGGGGCCTTGCCTTCACCAGTGGTGAAGGTAGCATCCTGAGTCGTATGCAATACGTCCGGGGTAGGCCGTTTGTTATCAGTCATTAGACTCGTCTTGAACGTGACTAGTCAATGTTTCTAGCAATTTCTTAGCCGCTACAGGCAAGACTGTACCAGGGCCAAAGATAGCCACTGCGCCATGTTCGCGTAGGAATTCATAGTCCTGAGCAGGGATTACGCCACCAATGGCAACCAAAATATCTCCACGACCTCGTTTGTTGAGCTCTTCCACAAGTTGAGGTAACAATGTTTTGTGACCTGCCGCAAGGGAACTGAATCCGACGATGTGAACGTCATTATCCACCGCATCTTGAGCTGTTTCTTCTGGAGTTTGGAACAAAGGTCCGATATCCACATCAAAGCCCATATCCGCGAAGGATGTAGCGATAACTTTGGCACCGCGGTCATGACCATCTTGGCCCATCTTCGCAATCATGATACGAGGGCGACGACCTTCGAGTTCTTCGAAGTCATCTGCCATTTGACGTACTTCTTTGATAACATCGTCATCTTCGTATTCGCTGGAGTATACACCGGAAATAGAGCGGATAACCGCTTTATGACGACCGCAAACTTTTTCAACAGCAAAGGAAATTTCACCTAAGGATGCACGAGCACGAGCAGCTTCAAGTGCAAGAGCAAGCAAGTTGCCTTCCCCGGATTCTGTAGCATTGGTAATCGCTTCGAGGCAGGATTGAACCTTATCTTCATCACGGTTAGCACGCAATTGTTCGAGACGACGGATTTGCGCTTCTCGTACAGCCGTGTTATCTACGTCGAGGATATCCAATGGATCTTCTTTATCTAGACGATATTTATTGATACCAATAATTGCTTCACGGCCAGAGTCGATACGAGCTTGGCGACGAGCTGCCGCTTCTTCGATACGCATCTTAGGAAGACCAGTATCAATCGCTTTCGCCATACCGCCAAGGGATTCGATTTCTTGGATATGACCCCAAGCACGGCGAATCAATTCATCAGTCAAGGCTTCTACGTAGTAGGAACCGCCCCATGGGTCGATAACTTTACATACCTTAGTTTCATCTTGAATGTAAAGCTGAGTATTACGGGCAATACGAGCAGAGAAGTCCGTAGGCAACGCAATAGCTTCATCAAGCGCATTGGTATGTAGAGATTGGGTATGGCCCAATGCAGCACCCATCGCTTCCATACATGTACGAGCTACGTTGTTGAATGGATCTTGTTCTGTTAAGGACCAACCAGATGTTTGGCTATGTGTACGAAGAGCCATGGATTTAGGATTTTCAGAACCGAAGCTCTTAATAATCTTAGCCCACAACATACGAGCTGCACGCATTTTCGCTACTTCCATGAAGTAGTTTTTACCGATTGCCCAGAAGAAGGACAAACGTGGCGCGAATTTATCTACGTGAAGGCCTGCATTTACACCGGTACGGATGTATTCAAGACCATCGGCCAAGGTGTAACCTAATTCGATATCTGCCGTAGCGCCTGCTTCTTGCATATGGTAGCCAGAAATGGAGATACTGTTGAATTTAGGCATGTACTGAGAAGTGTACGCAAAGATATCACCGATAATGCGCATGGACGTAGCTGGAGGGTAAATATAGGTATTACGTACCATGAATTCTTTCAAGATATCATTTTGGATTGTACCAGCCATAACCTTTTTATCAACGCCTTGTTCTTCACCAGCTAGGATGTAGAACGCCATGACAGGCAATACGGCGCCGTTCATTGTCATGGATACGGACATTTGGTCGAGAGGAATACCGGAGAACAGAATTTCCATATCGAGGATGGAGTCTACCGCAACACCGGCTTTACCAACGTCACCTACTACGCGAGGATGGTCGGAGTCGTAACCACGATGTGTGGCAAGGTCAAAGGCGATAGACAAACCTTTTTGGCCCGCTGCCAAGTTACGACGGTAGAACGCATTAGATTCTTCTGCTGTGGAGAAACCAGCGTACTGACGTACTGTCCAAGGACGAGTTACGTACATTGTGGAATAAGGTCCACGCAAGAATGGAGGTACACCAGCCATGTAGTCAAGGTGTGTCATTCCTTCATAATCCATCTCTGTGTAGAGAGGTTTTAGTTGGATTTGCTCCATTGTCGTATTATATAAATCTTCAAAGCTTTTTCCTGTTTCTTTTTGAAGTTCAGCAAGCCATGCATCGCGAGATGTCGGCGACTGAGATCCCAAGCCAAGAGAGGAGAAGTCTGGATTTTTAAACATGAGCTCACATCCCTTTCTTATCTTGTAACGTATGTAAGATTTCGTAGCAATTTGCACGAACGGAAATGAAGTCGTCTACGCCAGCTTCACGGTATACAGGCTCAAGGTCCTTAGGAGGCGCCCCTGCCAAAATAACTGTTACATTCGGCATAGTTTCTTTCAACTCTTTAGCGAGTGGTGGTACTAATTCTGGATATGTATCATCTGTGGAACAGATAACGACAACATCGGCACCACTTTCACGAGCAGCCTTCGCCGCATCAGCCGTTGTTTCATGTCCATCATTTTTAATAACTTCAAAAGCACCTACTTCGAAGAAGCCTGTGGAGAAGTCCGCACGAGGTTTATGTTGAGGGATTGGGCCCATATTAGCCAAGAACACCTTCACATTATCTTTCGTACGTTGTTTATACGCTTCAGTGCGCATACGAAGTGCTTCAAATTGTTCAGTCCAGCGATGTGCTGTAATTGGTTCGATTGTTTCAGAAGCAATATCGCCTGCATCTAAAGCCTTACGGATTTGACGGATTGTCAATTTCTGTAATGCTCCAAGCTCGATAAGGCCTATCAACGCACCTGGTTCTGTTGTACTTGCTTCTAGAGTAGCCTGTGCTTTCACAACCGCATCAGCCTCTGCACCTGCCAAGTACTCATCGATTTGAGCAGCTCGTTTTTGACGCAATGTTTCTTGATTTTCTGGTTTAGGATCAAGCAATTCTTCCGTCATGTTCGCATACATGTTGTTACCAACTGCAACATCCTTACGGAATGCAAGGTTCTTAAAGCGTTCATCGAGAATGGCTTTAACTTGAGCTTGAGGATAGCCTTCTTTCAACGCTGCAATAATGCCGCCTTTAGACTCAATAGTTTGGAACTCAGCCCAGATTTTTTCACATAGTTCAGCAGCCAATGTTTCCACGTACCAGGAACCGCCTACAGGGTCCACAGGTTGGCGCAACTCGAATTCAGTTTGCAACATAACTTGGATGTTACGGGCAATACGGCGAGAGAAATCGTCTGCTTTGCGAATTGGTTGGTCAAACGGAGATACTTCAAGGCTGTTCAAACCGCCTACAACGCCAGAGAATGCTTGTGTTGTATTGCGCAACAAGTTTACATATGGGTCGTATACAGTTTTTGTGAAAGCCGATGTTCTGCCGTGTACATGAACGGCGCGGTCCGCTTTTTCAGCACCGAAAGCTTCCATAATGCGAGCCCAAAGTACGCGTAACGCACGTAATTTAGCGATTTCCATAAAGAAGTTAGCACCTAAGGAGAATGTGAACATCATGCTCTTCGCGATGGTGTGAATGTCGATGTTGCGTTGCGCTAGTTGACGCACATAGCACACAGCCGTTGCCAATGCATAGGCAACCTCTTGCACATCGTTAGCGCCGCCATTAGCGTATACATCACCGGATACAAGCACTGTTTTAAGCTCTGGAGCTTGCTCTTTAGCCCATACAACAGTATGTGCCATTTCATCAAAAGCTGTATCTAAGGAAATGTGCAAAGCACCATCTTTTGCCAAAACACCGATAGGATCGGCACCAACGAGACCTTTCAAATCAGACGTTTGTTTTTTAGCCCCTTTCACTGTAGCCGCTAACATGCCAAGCAAGATGGCTGCAGAAGCACCAGTTTCAATATACAAAGGATTTTCCTTCAGATTGAAGCGGTCGATCAATTGTTTGCAGTCATCCATGGTGGATACAGATGTACCACCAACGCCAACAGATGCGCCTACTTGCACGTCTTGATCATGACGTGTTGCTTCATCTAGGCGGATGTTGTGAATAGTGCCACCTTTTACAATCTCGTATAAACTTGCATGATTAGCATCTTTAGGCAAAGAGTCATCTACATATTGGGATACACCCCAAGAGTCTTTAATATAACCACTTGCCTTCGTGCCACGTAGGAACTCGCCTGCCCCAGGGTATACGCCCTTTGGAATTGCTTCTGCATGCAATGCAGGTGTGTAAATCGGCTGCAACGTAATACCTTCATAGGTTTTCGTGAACATCTTCTTGTGGAAGTCGCCACCCTTTAACGCCTTTTCAACCTCTGCCTGCCATTGTTCATACGTAGGTTTCTCAAATTCATCAAAGGATACAGGAGCTAATAGATCGCGTTCAGCATCCTTTGAAGTCTTTTTGTCAGACATATATGTGCCTCCTTTTCAACTCGAAACCATACCGAGAAACAGCGCACCGTACCTACAATTGTTATGCTTATACACCACCAAAGCTTTCTTATCTATGGATCACATCAACCTCAAATCTGTGTCCATCAGTTTACTAACAATAAAGCCTGATGCATATGCTCAACAGTCACTTTCAAGGGCAATAAAAAAACGTGCCACCCAAAAGTGACACGTAAGGTTCCTTGTTGAAAAGTATGCCAAAAAACACTGAAACCAGCATACTTCAATCCCCTTCCTATCGCTCGTAGGTACATAACGGTGATTATCAAATAGGCAGTTCTCCTGGCTCGGGCTCATCGCCTTGCTTTCGCCTTCCCAGATTGCTCCAGTGACATTTTTGAAAGCAGGCTCGTCCTTACAGTGGCGGGACCGCATCGGCTTGTACCGATTTCTCTATTAAGTCTTGCGACACCTATTCTCTATATTCGTTGTTCTAAGACCAATATAGTGTAAGATTATGCACAAAGTCAATGAACATAACAGTTAATCATAAGTATCAAATTTTAGGTTATAACTAATGCATATTTAAAATGACAAAAACTCATCACTTTCAAATATACGTATTCATTGTCTGCAAATCGAGTTATAAATCGAGTACAAATCATCATAAGATCTAAGCCCACGCACAAACGCACCCACAATGCGTGATATAATGAATACAATCACAAGGAGGCATTATGGAGCATACAAGTAAAAAAGGTCTAATAACAGCCCTTAGTTGCTATATCATCTGGGGCTTACTCCCTCTCTATTGGGCATTATTAAACCATGTTTCACCATATAATATACTGGCACAGCGCATTATCTGGTCAGGCATTTGCATGGCCATCGTCGTATTTGGCCTACATTTTAAACAGTTCAAAAAGGACTTTCAATTACTAAAAGAACAGCGTTCACAACTATTACTACTGTTGATGGCATCAGTCATCATCAGCGTAAATTGGTTTACCTACATTTGGGCCATCGCCAACAACCAAGTTATGGACACGAGCCTTGGCTATTACATCAACCCACTCTTCAATGTGGTGTTAGGTGTCATCCTATTTAAAGAGGTTCTATCTGTACCAAAAAAGCTAAGTGTTCTCATCGCTACCATCGGCATCGCCTTGCTCACCTATCAAGTGGGATCCTTGCCGTTAGTGTCGATGATCCTCGCCGTTTCCTTTGGCCTCTATGGGGTCGTCAAAAAGAAACTACTCATCTCTCCCTTTACGAGCATCGCCTTTGAGGCTTGGCTATTAACACCGCTAGCCTTACTCTATACGATCATGATCGATAATACAGTATGGTCCTATTTCAGCACAGACTGGTATACGTCCATGCTACTCATAGCCTGCGGTCTAACAACATCGGTTCCATTGGTGCTATTCTCCTATGGAGCCCAACTATTGCCGCTCAACCTACTAGGCTTCCTACAATATGTCTCCCCTACCATTGCCTTGTTGCTAGCTATTTTCTACTTTGGTGAAAGCTTTGGTACACCACAAATGATCGCCTTTGGTTGTATCTGGATAGCCTTAGTGTTGTTTTCATTGTCAAATCAAATTACAACGCGCATTAGCCTAAAAAAGTAAGTAATATACTAACAATATAATAATCAACTAAAAAAGCTGTATCAAATGATATCCTCATTCGATACAGCTTTTTATATATAATACTTACATTAACTTATGCTTATATAATATCCACACTAAGTTACGCTTATATGATGCTCATACTTATATTAACTCATATATAACGTATCCATCTTAAAACGTATTAACTCTATTGATCCAATTCATTCATATTAGTTGTATTCATATTGGAAATATAACGGTTATAGGCCTCAACCATATGTTTATAATCGTTATCTTGTTTGGATCCCATATAGGTACGGATCGCACCAATCGTAGAGTTTACAGAGGTCTTAACAGGGTCATACTTAGGGCTAGAAATCCCATTCGCTAAATCACCAATAGCTTGTAGCTCTTGATTGATCGCATTTACATCTGGTTCTTTTTCACTATCTAGCTTTTCTAGGACTGCAGTAAGTCGCAAAGAAACCTCTTGTGCAGCGGCTGCATTTTTCTTACCTGCATCGCGCAATTGTTGTAATCGTTGTTGCAATCGGTCCGTGTTAATCTTATGCATTAAATTATCAAAGTCAGCATAAATAGGAATAAATTGTTCATATAACTGAACATATTTAGGACCTAATTGTTGCTCCTTAGCATAGTTATCTGTAGTATACCCTTTAGATTTATAGTATGCATCGAGCTCTTCCGCAACCGGTGTTATTTCGTTCAATTTTGAAAGTAGCTTATCTAAAGGCTCCTTCATTTCATCATAAGGAACACCTGCTTGCTTAGCCTCTTCTAATTCTTTTTGTAGCTGTTTAAAGTTTGGTGCATTAAATACAGTTAAATGCTGCCCCGCTTTTAACTCATTAAGAGTTGGCCTATTCGCATAATCAAACATTACAGCCATGCGATTAAATCGGCTTACAGCTTTTACATATTGATTAAACAATTGTACCTGATCCTGCTCAGACCGCTGCGCAATTTCCTTGCGACTCTGTTCAGTGCCCTGCCATAGCTCCGACATACTACAACCGCTCAACAATAAGGGAGATGTCAATGTAACCGCACACAACACAGCCATTGCAATCCGTTTACCCAATGGTTTCATGATGAATTCTCTCCTTTCATCAATATACAACTCTATTTATATACCTTAATTATATACCAATATAATTTATATAAATAGAATTAATGCACGCAACGCATACATCTAGTTTGTCAAGTGACTAATAGAATCAGGAGTGACCAATGGTCACCCCTGTTTTCCTTTATATACGGTTAAACTATAAATAAGAATATATAACTCCTAACAATTGTATTATACGTGTACACGTGTTACCATAAAAGGAGAGCATATGAAAGATAAAGATCTACTAAAACTGCTACTCAAAAACGGCTGGAAGGATGTACGGCAACGCGGCAGTCATCATCGTTTGAAAAAAGATAATCGAGTTGAAGTAATTGCCGTACACGGAAAAGATGTACCTGTCGGTTTATTAAATGCAATTTTAAAACGTACAGGACTAAAATGAGGAGGACCTATGAAATTTATATACCCTGCTATAATCCATGATGATGCTGATGGTTTCTGGGCTGAGTTTCCAGACTTAGAATATACTAGCAGTACAGGCTCAACGTTAACAGAGCTCGTAACTAATGCGCAAGAGGCTATGGAATTGTATATTTTAGGAGCTTTAGAAGATGGGGAAAGTTTACCTACACCTACATCTATTCGCAACTTACCTTGTACGGATACAACGTATCCTACATTAGTACAAACAGATATTGATTTAGCTAAAAATAGTAAATCCGTAAAGAAAACCTTAACAATTCCTGCATGGCTAAATGATCGAGCGCTAGCTAAAGGAATTAATTTTTCTCAACTTTTACAAGAAGCATTAGTAGAAAAAACAATGTGAATGTAAATTTACCTCATCAATTGCTCAGCAAAATTAGGACTACTGTCCACGCAATAACTGCTAAGGTGAGTAATATGATACAAAGCATCCACAGAATTGTTACGAAATAGAGCAATAATTTTAGTACATATAGCACATCAAACCATATGCTATGGCAATCTTCTAATCGCGCCATAAATTCGGAGAGATGGCGCACTAAAAATGGAACTTTCACATTAGGATTTAGCTTCTTCCAGTACAGCATAATATACGGTGTTACAAAACATCCTACAAATACTAAGTATGTAAGGAATAGAGGTGTTTCTATATTATGTTGGGACATAAACCCTGACCAGTCTACGACCATTAAACCACCAAGGTATAGAAAAACAAACCAATATATAAATCCTATCGCCTTTATAATAAGGCGAATCATCTGTTTCACATCCATGCCTATAATCCTACTAATGTTTTAAATCGCGCATTATTGTGAAAGCGTTCAAAATGGTCTTGTTCAGCGGCCACAGCTTTCACAGATGGATCAATGTTAATTGCTTTTTCAAGCCAATCAAGGGCCTTCGTATCATCCCCTTGGTCTGCATAAATAGTAGCAATGCCATACACAGACCAGGTGTTACTAGGGTCCTTTTCTAATACCTTTTCAAACCATTGTTTAGACTCATTTAATTGGCCTTGTAATTTGTACACCATAGCCATGTTGTAGTAGTTCGCTACATTATTAGGATCTAGGTCATATGATTTTTTAGTATCTGTTAAGCCCTTAGCTGTATCACCATTTAACGCCGTAGCGAAGCCACGGATGGAGTACGCCTCTGCATTATTAGGATTATCCTTAATAGAAGCTGATGCTTCCTCGATGGTTTTAGCATAATCGCCAGAGGATAAAGCCTGCTTAGCTGCCATTACGTGAGCATCTTGACCTTGCTCTATTTTAGCTTGTTCGTTAGCTGTTGTAGGTTTAGAGTCTTGTTGGGTCTTAGTCTCTGTGCCACAACCTAATAGGCTAAGCAAACAAAGACATAATAGAATATATTTCATACCATACCTCTATATTATCTATATAATACAACCACATTATGTCGTATATATTCATTATTTAATATGATTACAATATGTAGTAGTAACTTATAATTTATTTAATACCATTACAATTATACCAAAACTATATACAAAAAAGGACGAGCCGCAACTCGTCCTTTTTCGTTATATGGTAGGTAATGTTATAAATCTTATTTTTTTGCTTTAGAGCAACGGTCTAATAGGAATGCAACGCCTACGAATGGGATGCCACCGCTTTCACCAAGACCAATTTCACATGTGGAACTAGAGCTTACACCTAGTGTAGCGCCGTATTCAGCAATTTCACCAGCAAGGTCTTTTGTAGCAGATTTGTTAAGTTCTGGTGTGAAGAAACCTTTTTGACCAGCAAAGCCGTCGCATGCGAAGGATTTAATGTTGAATACATGGTCTGTACAGAGGCGAGCCAAGTCTTCAATGTATTGAGATTTGTTCAAAGATTTAATCTTACATTGTTTGTGTACGATTACGCGTTCATCGCATTTTTCAATGTCAAGATGAGGCACAACATATTTGCACAAGAATTCAGAAATATCGTTGATTTCTAAGTCTGGCATATGTTTGAATGCATGATTGAAGCACGCACTATGGTCAATCATGATTGGATATTTACCATTTTGAGATGCTTTCATCAATGCATCGTGCAAGTCTTTAACAGCACGTTCATGAACGTCATCATAGTTTTCAAAGCTCAAACCACAGCAGAGGTTTTCGATATGTTCTGGATAAATAATATCGATATGAGCCTTGTTGCAAAGGCTTTCCACTACTTGTTGTAAGCTGCGATCATCATCATAACCTTGGTTAGGTTTAAATGCGCGGTTCGCACAAGTACTGAAGTATACAACCTTTTCAAAGTTAGTTGGTTTAATACGGTTTTTCAATTTATAGCGATTAGCCTTAGGTGTTGTTTTAGGAACATATGGTGTAACACCAGTTACGCCATGCAAACCTTCAGTAATCTTAGAAATCGCTTTTTGTGTAATGATAGAACCTGCAATACCTTCTAGGCTTACACCGGCACGGCACATTTGAAGTGTTGTGGAGAAGTTATCATAAATTTTCTTAGCCAATTCTGGTGCAGGTGGATCGATGCGGCGCATGGACAATGCGATTTGAGCAGTATCGATGCTGAGTGGGCAAAGACCTTTACACATAGAGCAAGCAGCACAAGTATCTACGCCGAAGTATTCGTAACCTTTTCTAAGTTCAGATGCCAATGTGAAGTTACCTTCGTTTTCAAGGCGTTTAGTTTCGCGCAACAATGCGATACGTTGACGTGGAGTCAATGTTAAGTTACGGCTTGGACAATGTTTTTCACAGAAACCACATTCCATACAGATTGTGAAAGCATCATCGATAACGCATTGAGCTTTAAGGTTTTTCTTGTACACATCTGGGTCATCAGTAATCATAACATCAGGGTTCAAGATGCGTTCAGGGTCAAAGATGGCTTTGATGCGACGGTTGATTTCGTACGCTTTTTTGCCCCATTCCATTTCAACGAATGGTGCTACCATGCGGCCTGTACCATGTTCGGCTTTCAAAGAACCACCGAAACCAGATACGCGTTCGGACATTTCTTTTACCAAGTCGCCGAAGTTCTTAGTATCTTTAGGGTCGCTGAAGTCAGGTGTAATGTTAAAGTGAACGTTACCAGACAAAGCATGACCGAAGATTACGCCACCGTCTACGAAATCGTATTTGTGGAATAATTCAGTAAGCATTTCGATGCCTTTAGTGAAGTCTTCGATTTGGAAGCAAACGTCTTCTGTGATAACAGTAGTACCTTTTCTACGTTGACCACCAACGATTGGCAAGATACCTTTACGGATAGCCCACCAAGAATCGTATTCCTTAGGATCTTGAGAATAAAGACTTGGGATAGCTGTTGGGATGTCTTTCAATTTATCTTTAATGAAAGCTAAATTTTCATCTACAGTTTCTTTGGAGTAGCTTTCAGTTTGGAACAAGATAGCGCTTGTACCTTCTGGCACTTCACGAACGAAGTCTGGTACATTTTCAAGAGTTTGAACGGCTTTCAAGGATTGATAGTCCATCATTTCTGCAGCTACAACCTTATCGCGGCCCATATTAGCCAAGGCCACAACGGCCAAGGATGCATCGTTCAATGTTTTGAAGAACATGAGACCGCAACCTTTATGAGGTACGTCTTCAACAGTGTTGTACACGATTTCAGATACGAAGCCCAATGTACCTTCAGAACCGATAAACAAGTGATTGATGATGTCGATGATGTCTTCGAAATCAACAAGGGAGTTCAAGCCATAGCCTGTAGTATTTTTGATTTTGTATTTGTGATGAATCAAATGAGTCAATTCTTCGTCGGCTAAGATTTCTTTGCGCAATTGCAAGATTTCTTCTACCATTTGAGGTTTTTCACGAAGGAATTGTTCAATGGATTTTTTGTCCGATGTATCAAGAACAGTACCGTCTAGCAATACAACGCGGATGGAACGGATTGTTTTATAGGAGTTTTGAGCCGTACCACAGCACATACCAGAGGAGTTATTGTTCAAAATACCACCTACTAATGCTGTTGCAAGCGTAGCAGGATCTGGACCGATTTTGCGGTTGTATGGTTTCAATAAATCGTTGGCATCAGAACCGATAACACCACATTCGCATTTTAAAGCCTTGCCATCGTCGATAACTTCCATTTTTTTGAAGCCATCATTACATACGATGAGCACGTCTTCACTGGAGCATTGACCAGACAAAGAAGAACCGGCCGCACGGAATGTAAATGGTGTACCACATTGTTGGCACAAACGAATAAGGCGTCGTACTTCGCGTTCATCTTCAGCCTTTACAACAACCTTTGGTAAATAGCTATAGCAGGACGCGTCAACGCCATATGCATAACGACGTAAATGATCGGTATACACACGATCTTTACAAATCTCTTTTGCCTCCTTGGCAAAACGTTCATAATCTCTAGTAAGCGTACTCACTTATATTTCCTCCTATCCTCTCTTAAGGAATTCGTCTTATATTGTCTAATATTTAGTATACGCCGTTCTCATTCTCACTACTATAATTATGCATAAATTATATCTCTTCTAATAATTCTCGATATGCATTGCTTTTTTATTCCTTTAGTTGAAAGTGCATCTCAATAGCATTATCATGTACTCATCTTTTCATATGTTATATTAAAACTATTTTATTTACTAAGCATATTCATAACGCCATAACAAATGAGTGCTAAACATCCCATAAAACATGAGTTACACTGCATATAATTCTATAGGAAATAGTTTGCAAAAATTATGCATAAATTCAGTATAATTTATTTTTTTGTTTTCTCGTTCTCATTTATATTTAGTTATGACTTTTACTCATACCTTTTTATATTGCCTGCCTAATACGCTCATTCATAGTTTCTTTACATATAAAAAGACCTCTAGTAATAACTCTTTCGAGTAACCTCTAGAGGGCTTATATTATCCAAGAATACCAGATTTAAGAATAAGGCGTACCGCCAATGCAAAGACGGCAACACTCATAAGGGCAAGGATAGATTTTGCTTTCAAACGTTTAGCGATGCGCGCCCCTGCTTGAGCACCAAAGATAGCACCAATGCTAGTAGGGATAGCAATGCTAAAGACGATATGATTTTCGATTAAATGTGTTATAACACCTATCGTTGTAGATACAGCAAGGATAGATTGGCTCGTAGCCGTAGCCATATGGGTTGGGAAACCCATGAGATAAATCAAGGCAGGCACATGGATGAGGCCACCGCCGATACCAAAGATACTGGAGATAAATCCTACAAAAAAGCTAATGCTAATACCGATAGGCTTGCTATAGGTTAGCTGATCAAGGGTAAGGCTTTCTTCCTTCCGCTCCCCTTTTCGGAAATTCTTAAACCCAATCAAACCTGAAGCACAGAGCATAAAGCACCCAAAGGCAAACATAAAGCCCTTACCAGAGAACCAACCAGACATTTGAGCCCCTAAAATGGCGCCTGGTAAAGTTGCTAAACTAAATACAATGGCTGCGCTGATAAGTACCTTTTTCTGTTTAATATACGCAATGGATCCAGAAATGGCATTACACATAACAGAAAATAGCGATGTACCTACAATCATAGATGGAGACCACTCAGGGAACCAATACATAAAGAGAGGTACAAATACAAGCCCTCCACCAGCACCGATGATGGTGCCCAGCATAGCAGCTAAAAAGCCAACTATGGTAAAGAAGATATAAAATACTATAATGTTATCCAGCATTATAAGGCCTCCCTTTACTTAGATTGGAAAAATCTCTTTGCTATAACTGATTCGATTGGAAAAATTCTTTCGCTGCTTTTAATCGTCCTCGTTCACAAGAGACTTGTAGTTCGTCGCCCGGTTCGAGTTTCACATCGCCAAGTGGCACAATGTATGTACCGTTACGGCGTATGCTAACAATTAATGTCCCATCTGGCAAGGCCAAGTCTTGTAGTTGTACATCTGTATAATTTGCCACTACAGGCACCTTCGTTTGGAAGAAGGTTTGTACAGATTCTAAATTGTTTTGACCACTCATAGCTTGTAATAAAGAATCGTAAATAGGCGGTTCTTTTAACAGCTCTGCCACAAGGTAGGCCACGATGGTAACGGTACCGATGGCATAAATATTAGAGAAGCTATTCGTCATTTCAAGGACTAGTAAAATCGCCAAAATTGGGGTTCGCATAGCCGCCGCTAGCATACCGCCCATGGCGCAAATAACGAATTGTGGTACAAAATCAGGAGAAATAATGCCCACAGATGAAAGCAAGCTTTCACAAAAGGCACCTGCCGAAGCACCTATAACGAGCATTGGCAAGAATATACCGCCTTGCGCACCACTGCCATAGCAGAAGGTGGTAAGCAAAATCTTGCCTAATACGATGCCCCCTAGAAGCAGGACACCATGAGATTGAAAAGCAAGATGACCAACTAAATCATTGCCACCACCTAAGAGGAGCTGAGAATCAAAGCCGATGGCCGCTACGGCCACAAAGGTAAGGGCTAATTTCAAGAACCGAGAGCATTTGAGCCAGTCAAAGAACTTCTTAAATGCAAAGATCATGCGACAGAATAGCACCCCACAAAGCCCCATGATAACGCCCACCATAAGAAGGACTGGGAAGTACTCAAGAGGGACACCGGAGGTTACCGAAAATCCAAGGGCCGGTTCTAGGCCGAAGATACTAACCGTAATGTAATTAGAAATCAAGGTAGCCACAAAGGTTGGTACAACGAGGTACGGATAAAAGCTTTTATGGACCTCTTCAAAGACGAACATCGCTCCCGATACAGGTGCACTAAAGGCAGCTGTTAAGCCCGCCCCTGCACCAGCAGAGGTCAAGATGCGCTGCTCACGCAGTCCTGAATTCATCCAATAGGACACGATCTTGCCGGCAGAGCCACCGATTTGTACGGCTGGACCTTCACGGCCTACAGAAAAGCCTGCAAACCCTGTCAATACGCCGCCAATCATCTTGGAAACTAGTGTCCGATACGGTTTCATATCAAAGAGGCCTAGCATTTCCCCTTCGATTTGAGGAATACCAGAACCACCAGATAATGGAGCCCACGCGAGCAATCGATCTACGATAAAGGCAAAGATGACCATCATCACAAGCCAGCCTATGGCCCACTCCAGAGTAATGCCGTCCATCAAATGCCAACGAATATGCTCTGACTCAAGGATTAAATAACGATATGTAGCACCACAAAAGCCTGCAATCACGCCCACAAGAGCGCCCTTTGCAATGAGCTCCGTCAACAACATACGATTCATGGACATATCTGCTAAGGTAGAACTACGCTTATTAAATTTCCATAGCTTCATAACATCCTCCTTAGCACTGACCGAATCTGATTTATTATCTAATAACATATATACAACCGAACTATGTATTCATATCCTTAGTATACTTATGTAAACCACCATTTTCAAGAAAGGATTACGTATCAAACAGCTATCTCACTTAACGCGATGATAAAAATCTGAGTCACAACACAATAGATAGTCCTTCAAACGCAAAGCTAGCCACCTCTAAAACGAGATGGCTAGTTTTGTTAAGCAAGTGTGTAAATGTATTTTCTTTACATATTCGGAAGCATATGCAATATGTAAAGATTCTAAAGATGTAAAGTTCTTAGGGCCAGAGCTCGGCATCATTTAGACTATTAGATTATTTAGACTAGTAAAATATTTAAACTAGTCTAAATATTGATACCATATTATAGTATTAAATCCTATACATCATAAAACACTATATGCTATCAAATCTTAAAATTCCTTAGAATATGGATTCGTAAATACCGATAATTTCTTCTTTAGATGCATCCCGTGGGTTGCCTGGCGTACACGCATCGTTGAAAGCAGATTCAGCGAGGAATGGAATATCTTCTCGTTTTACACCAGCTTCGCTAAGGGATTTAGGAATGCCTACATCGTCAGCTAGCTTTTGGATCACATCGATAGCAGCTTGACGATATGTGTCTTGATCCATACCGTCTACATCAGGAACGCCCATAACGCGAGCAATTTCACGATATTTTTCGCCTGTTGCAGGAGCGTTGAATTTCAAGACTGCTGTTAAAAGCATAGCACACGCTTTACCATGAGGGATATCGTACACAGCACTCAATGGATGTGCCATGGAGTGAACAATACCAAGGCCTACATTGGAGAAGCCCATACCTGCTATATATTGACCAAGGGACATAGCTTCACGACCTGCGAAGTCACCAGCTACAGCGCTACGCAAGGAGCGACCGATAATTTCAATAGCTTTCAAATGAAGCATATCAGTGAGTTCCCACGCACCTTTAGTAATGTAACCTTCTACGGCATGAACGAGGGCATCCATGCCGGTAGATGCGCAAAGACCAGTTGGCATCGATGCGGACATATCAGGGTCCACGATGGCTACGATTGGAATGTCATGAGGGTCAACACATACAAATTTGCGGTTCTTTTCAACATCTGTAATAACGTAGTTAATAGTAACCTCAGCGGCCGTACCAGATGTGGTAGACACAGCAATAATCGGCAAGCATGGATGTTTCGTAGGTGCCACGCCTTCAAGACTACGCACATCGCCGAACTCAGGATTTGTAATAATCGTAGCAATAGCTTTACTTGTATCAATAGCACTGCCACCGCCTACAGCAACGATAGCTTCAGCACCGGCCGCCTTACAAGCTGCCACACCAGATGTTACGTTTTCAATGGTTGGATTCGGCTTAATATTGTCATATACATCATAAGCAATACCTGCCGCATCAAGTAGGTCTGTTACCTTTGTAGCTACCTTAAACTCAAATAAATCAGGTGTAGACGTAACAAGAACCTTTTTAAAATGGCGATTCTTAATTTCGTTCACAATCTCCTGAATCGCCCCTTGCCCAAAATAGGACGTACCGTTCAACATAATTCTCCGAGCCATATACATTCACTCCTAACGAATAAAAAATAAACCGATAGAGAATAACTATACTAAGTAATTCTCTATCGGTTTATTAAAATCCTTGAAACTGTGTTATGTATACACTATATAATCATTGTAATATTTCGTTTTCTCATCAAGCGTAATAGGGAATCTAAAGACTTAAACGGCTTAGACATAAGTCCCTCCTACAAACAAAAAAGCTCGCCGACCCTTGAGTCGACGAGCGTTGTACGTTGCCCGTAAGCTTCGCACAGTTTCTCTGTGTAATAACTATAACAAAGTTCTCCCTCGAGTGTCAACTCAGATGCGATTTCAATGAATAGTACTTCCACTTTCTATATTCGTTATATGGTTAATTAATTCCTGCAACAAAAACAAATAGTCTAAGAAATTTTAGTTATCTTCATAAGCAAAATCCGTTTCACAGATTCATCGAGTCGTTCTTTAGAGATTCGGCCGTCTTTTACGGCTTTCATAAGGCCATTGTACGCTTCTTGCATGTGTTCGTACTCGTGACATACGAGCAAGATATCGCTGCCAGCCAAGATAGATTGAACCGCCATATCGCCAAAGGTGTAGTGTTTTGCAAGAGCGCCCATATCCATATCATCCGTTACGACAACGCCGTTATAGCCCATATCCTTGCGCAACCAGTCTGTAATGATAGCTTTAGATAGACTAGATGGATGGTCTGGATCGATTTGAGGATACATCGCATGAGACACCATAATTGCATATGTATTCGGTTTAGACTGTTTAATGAGGTCTACAAATACCTTTGTATCTTCATTCAACAATGTCTCTTTAGACACTGGCACAACACTGGTATCAGCATGTAAATCGACATCCGTTTTACCAATACCTGGGAAGTGTTTGTAAGAATACCACAAGCCCGCTTCATCATAGGCCTTGCCTACTGCACTGGCATAGCGTACGACCTCATCAGGGTTCGTACTAAAGGAACGGCCATAGGTTAATCCCAAGTCCGCTACAGGAGCAAAATTAATGTTGAATCCCAAGTCTTTAAGTTCCGTGCCAGACTGTTTGGCCAAGGATACCGCTTGTTCAATAGGCTCCTTACCTAATTCTTCTGCAGGAGGAACCTTGATGAGCTGATCCTCCATGCGCGCCACCGCGCCCCCCTCTTGGTCGATGCCGATGAACAATGGTGTTAAACCGGCACTTTTACCAGTTTTATTAATATCTGTAATGAGCGATTTCACTTGATCCTTGGACTCCATATTGCGGTCAAACAAGATGATGCCGCCCACGCGGTACTCATTGAGCATAAACTTCGCATCATCGTTCAAGGTCTTGCCATGGATGCCAATCATCAACAATTGGCCCACCTTGTCTGCATCAGACATATTAGCTACTAATTTATCCACCTTTTCCTCTGGTGAAAGCTCGCTCTGTGCCACAGATTCATAGGTTACAGGCTCTGCTTTAGAAGTAAATGGATTATGTAAACCGCAGCCCGTTGTAAGCGCCAATGCGCCAATCATCGTAGCCGCTACGATACGTCGAAACATATATACCTCCAAAATCTCTAAAAAGTATTATGTATAGTATATCAAATAATAAAGACAACCCCAACAAGGCCAATACATGTAGTGCATCGTGAGCGTAAAAAAGACTATTACTCAAAACCTACGAATACATACCGTATTGATTCCAAGTAATAGTCTTTATATGAGTTAAGAGTAAATTTACGCTTAACTTTTGCTTAGTCTTAAATTTTGCTTAGTTTTAAATTTTACCTTGCTCTTTCATTTCTGCTAAGAGCTTTACGATGCGAGGGCCACAGCCTTTACCACCGCAAGCACCTGTGCCGGCACGTGTTGCTTCTTTTACCTCAGGAAATGTATGAGCACCATTCAAAATGGCTTCCTTAATCGTTTTACGTGTAATGCTACGGCATGTACACACCTTTGTAAGCTTGTCCAGAATCGCCTCTGGCACTTGGTTTTCTTCAAAATCCATATGTATTCCTCTTCTATTCACTTGAATATCTATATCTGTATTAATTGAAAGTTTCAATTTGATGTATCCATAGACATATCAAAATAGTAGATAAAACTGCTATATCAATCGTGTCTAGCGATACCTGAAACACCAATATATCGAAAATTTACGATTTCTATACTTAGTATATCATACTTATCGAATTATATCGATACTTTTTAATATAGTGAGGAAGATGAACTAAAGTCCTTACCATATAACGCTTACAAAATAACGTTTACGATACGCTCAAACAATTGCAAAATAGTTTGTTGTAATGGAATGAAAATCTTACTAGCAATTGGTGTATTAAGTACCAAGATCAGCAAAATCAAGCTTACAAAGCTTAAACGTTCTAATGTAAATTGCCAATTACCAGGTAATAAGCTTGTAATAATACGACTGCCATCCAATGGTGGTATTGGCATCATATTAAGAATGGCAAAGTTAATATTATATACAACAATCAGTGTCAGTATTAATTCTAATGATTCATTCGTCAACAAGCCATAGCTTTCAAGAAAACGAAGAGCTAAGTAGCCTAAAAAGGCCATCAACACATTAGATGCCGGCCCCGCAATAGATACTAAAGTTGAATCTGTGCGAGGATCGCGGAAATTAGATGGATCAATCATTACGGGCTTAGCCCATCCAAAGCCACCGATAAGGAAGGCTATAGAGCCAATTAGATCGAGATGTGCCACGGGATTCAATGTCAATCGCCCCATAGAGCGTGGCGTAGAATCGCCGAGCATATCAGCTACCTTAGCATGAGCAAATTCATGTCCTGCAGCTGCGATGATAAGCGCTGGTATGGACGCCAAAATCATCGTTAAACTAATACCAGAAAATAACATAAAACTCCTTTATTGTTTAGCTTCCCATGCAGTAAAGCCTTCTTGAATGCAACGAAGAGCATTCAATGTACGAGGGTAGCCGATGTACGGCACGCATTGGGATGCGATGTTAATCAAATATTGTTTACTGTTGCCTACGTTCAAATTGCCTTCTACGTGAGCCTTAAGCTGAGGTTCACAGCCACCTTGAGCCGCTAAGAAACAGAAGGTAATCATTTCGCGATGAGCCACACTCAAGCCTTTACGCGTGTAGTAGTCACCGAACATATTAGCAAGCCATTTCTTGATATGACGTGTCTCTTCAGGGCCTTCTTGGTAAGAATTACGGATAGACTCACCAAAGATTTCAACTTGCTTTTCAACGCCCTTTTCAAGGCGAGACTCACTAGTGATTGTGCTGCGAGATGGATCTACAACAGTTTCCCCACGATAGTCAAAAATCTTATTTGTGACCTTAAAGAATGGACGCACACGACCGATGCCAAGATATGGCACAGCTTGATAAAGGAGCTCTATTACTTCATCGGGAATCAAGCCAAAGTTAAGTGCTGCTGGTAGCATCAACGCATATTCATCGACGGCAGATACACCCACTAATGTAGCAAGGATAGCCAAGAAACGATCCTTGGCAGGCACATTGCGACCCTCTTCGGTAATAACTTCGTCAAAGGCAAAATTATCAAACAATACTTCAAACTCAGGGTCGATATAACCTGCAGGGGCTGCAATATCAGGGAACATGCGCTCCGTATAGGCTTGAGCAAATTCAGATTTAGACATAGGAAACCTCCATAAACAACACTGGTGAAAGCCCAAAGGAGCTTTCACCAGCAATAGTTATGTAATTATTACGGCTTGCGCCATCAAATTATAAAGCTGGGAAAGAGAAATCAGTGCCGTATACTTCTTTCCAAGCAGCCAAGAACATGTTGTATTCATTAGAACCAGGAGTGATTTGGTACGCTTGACCATCTGGAGAGAAACGATATACAGTATGCAAGCTTGGGTGAACAATGTATTTGAACAATGTAGCTTCACCATATTGGTTGTTATGCATATTCACTACATTAATGCCGAATACATAGTTACGGCTACTATCAATACCACTGAATTGGGATGCTTTATCAAAGAAGTATGTTTCAGAACCATTTGCACTGTTTGGAACCTCTGGATAGTTAGCTAAACCATTCCAGTTTGCTGCGTTAGCAACACCACCAACTAATAATGTACCGGCTAATACAAATGCGCCTAATAAATTTTTATTCATAATGCTCTCCTTTTGCCTGAACGGCATCTCACGAACAGGTCATATCTCACATGACCTCAGTACAATACGTTATATGTATAGTATATCACATTTTATGAAAATATTAGATATATTAAATTACAGAATGTATGCATATGAGATCTTACTAAAGTACACTACATTAGCGCTTAAGCTTCTCTGCTGTTCTAGCATTAGCGTTATCGATTGCGTCTAACAATTTGTTAAGCAACATGCGCAATTGACGCGTTTCTTCTACGTCGAAAATCGGACCTGCAGATTCAGACAAGCGGCGCGGTACATGAACAGCTTCGTCACGTAATGCTTTACCAGTATCAGTAAGGGTTACCATAACGACACGTTCATCTTGACGACTACGCTTACGCTTTAAGAATGCTTTAGCTTCTAATTTCTTTAAAAGTGGTGTTAATGTACCAGAATCAAGGCGCAATACTTGACCTAGTTCTTTAACGGACAAATCACCATATTGCCACAATGCCATCATTACGATGTATTGAGTATATGTCAAATTTAACGGATCTAAGTGACTGCGATATGCATTAACAATTTCCTTCGCCACTACATAAAGTGGGAAGCTCAATTGGTTGTCTAATTTCATGTACTCTGCATCAGGTACATCTTCTTTATGTTTGTAACCTTCCAGTACGCCAATTTCTGCCATATTCTACCTCCATATGCACACAATAATCTACAAATTAATTGTACACAATTCTACAGCAAGCAGTCAACGTAAAAAATCTACTTTGTCCACAAATTTTTAAATTTGTCAATTAATTAATATATTTTTTCTTTTTTATTAAGAAAATGAGTGCATCTATAGAATTTATGGGCAGAAATCACACCATAAAACTGTGAACCTATTAATAAAATTTTTTTATATTAGAATTCAATACCACATGCGGACATCGCTTCTTCAAGACGTTTAGCATGATCTAATTCTTCTGGAATAGAATGTTCAATTAATTCAGCAATTTTATGAGCACCCTCTTCATTAGAATTGCGAACTTCATCAGCTAATTTCGTAAGGATCGTATCTGCAGACGCTTCAGCCTTGTAGAAATTAATGACCATCTTAATGAAGTCTTCCTTTGTAGCAGGACCATCGCCTAATAAATGGCTATAAATTCCGCCATGTGCTGCATCTTCTGCAGCATTTTTATAGATTGCATCAGCAATTGCATCATAACCAAGCTCTTTAGCTAAAAAATACATGGTGAAATATTGATTAGCACCGTTAATTTCTGCGTTCTTTAACATCTCAATAGTTTTTTCAAAGGATTTCCCCTTTGCAATACCATGTAAATTCATAATATTCTCCTTCTATAATAAGCTATATAGATTTAAAACTTTAAGTAGCTGCTCACATATGAATACTCAATAAAACCAAAAGCTAAAAATATAATTTTATACAATTAATATTGTAAACTCTATATCTATTTTTGTCAATATACTTGGTTTAATTAGCTAGTTAGTAAAATGTGGCCTCTTCTAGTT
>NZ_DXLG01000199.1 GCF_019414865.1 Veillonella sp. | reverse complement strand
TATTTATACTATAAAGTGCTTTTTGTTTTATACAGTCATTCCTAGCAAATATCCTTTTTCTATTTTTAAAGGCCATTATTTTGGTGTTACTATTCCTATTTGTTATTTCTATATTCTATATAATTCCATTGACAGAGGACTTTTGTTTTCTTAAGATAGTAAGGTATGTAATATCTTAAGTAGTAGAAAGGAATTATATGAACTCATCTACACCAGAGCCTCAAAGTGGGGCCATCGATTTCAAAGACTTTACAAAGCGGCGTATGCTACACGTAGTCTTACCTTTATTTATTGTTTCTATTATTGCCTTCTTAGATCGCGTTAATATTGCCTATGCAGGCTTGACCATGAAAGAGAATTTACCATGGTTAACACCAGAGGTATTCGGTATGGGGGCCGGTATTTTCTTTATTGGCTACGTTTTATTTGAAGTGCCAGCATCCTTAATAGCTGCTCGCTGTAATGCTATGCATTGGGTGGCTCGTATCATGTTTAGTTGGGGTCTCGTATGTATTCTTATGACGACGATGACTACAGAGTTGGAGTTTTATATTTATCGATTCTTACTCGGTCTATGTGAAGCCTCTTTATATCCTGTAATTTATTCGTTACTGATACCGAATTGGTTCTTGCCAAAGGAACGTGCGAAAGCGATCTCATTGATGTTAACATCTTTATTGTTCTCTAACATCATCGGTGGTCCATTGGCAGGTATCTTACTTGATACAACATTCTTTGGCCTTCATGGGTGGCGCACACTCTTCATCGTTGAAGCTATTCCAGCTGTTATCTTTGCTTTCATTTTTGCGTTCTGGATGAAAGAACGTCCAGATCATGCATCTTGGGTAACTGATACAGAAAAAGCCTATATCAAGGCTGAACTTGAAAAAGAAGAACAACAAAAGCAAGCTGTAAAGAAATATACTACATGGCAAGCTTTGAAAGATCCAAAAGTATTGCGTTTAGCATTAATCTATTTCTTATGGGTTATTGGTTTCTGGGGCTTTAGCTTCTGGATGCCTCAAGTTCTTAAAAGCTTATCTGGTTGGCCACCAAGCGTAGTAGCATGGTCTATTGCGATTCCCATGTCTGCTGCATTACTTGTACAAGTATATTGTGGTTATTCCTCTGAAAAGCGCAATGAAAAACGTTGGCATGTTGCCACTACATTGTTCATTGGTACTATTGGCTTCTTAGCAACACCACATAGTCCATCCCCAGAAATTAGTTTATTCTTTATCTGCTTAACTGCTGTAGGTGTTTACGGTGGCATGGGTGTATGGTGGACAATGCCAACAACTTTCTTATCTGGTGCTGCTGCGGCAGGGGCGATGGGCCTTATTAACTCCTCTGGTAACATGGGGGGCTGGGTAGGTCCTTACATGCTTGGTTTCATCAATGGTCATACAGGCAGCTTTACTTATGGTTACTATGTAATGGGCGCTTGTATGTTCCTTGCAGCTCTATTGATTTTGACATTGCCTAAATCTATGGAACACAAGGATGACTAAGTAGTCCTGCATCAAATTTCAAAATTAAAAGAGCTATATCTCTAATACATTCACATTGTAGCGAATGTATGGGGTATAGCTCTTTTTCTTTAGTAATAATGCTGTTTTATGTATAATGAGAGTAATAGAATCTACAGGATAAAAAAGAGAGAATAATATGTATAGAACGTTATTTTAGCAACCGTATTAGCAACTTTTACAATAGGCACATCTGTAAATGCTGTATCTTAAACTTAAGGAGACAAAAGATTGAAAGCGTGTAGACCCAAGTTTGATGAAATTTCATCA
>NZ_DXLG01000198.1 GCF_019414865.1 Veillonella sp. | reverse complement strand
AATAATAACTAAAAATTATTACGAAATAAATTTTTGTTTCTCATTAAAAAGAGCAATTAATAAGAAGAAGATTTGATTAAAAATACACGTTAAACTCTAGCTTTTTAGCACTTTATTGTGAGTTCCATCACGAAAAAATCATAAAAGAATACATGAAATCATGAGTAAATTGCATAATGTGGTTGTTGACAAAGAATTCTATAAGTAGTCTAATATAAGTATGTCTTAACGATTTGTAGAGTATTTGCCTGTGTGAGCAAGTTCTACAAAAATCGTAAAAAAATAGGTATGAGATAGTTGTGTGGTGGATGTATAAAATTACATACACAAAACTATTTCGATTTGGAGGATTAACATGGCTAAAAAATTAAGAATCTGCGAAACCGTTCTTCGTGACGGTCATCAATCTATTTTGGCAACACGCATGCGTTATGAACAAATGGAACCAGTGCTTGGCCTTTTAGATGAAATTGGTTATGAAGCTCTTGAATGTTGGGGCGGCGCTACTTATGATAGCTGTCTTCGTTTCTTGAATGAAGATCCATGGGAACGCCTTCGCAAATTAAAAGCTAATGTAAAAAATACACCACTACAAATGTTACTTCGTGGCCAAAACTTGTTGGGCTACAAACATTACTCTGATGATGTAGTGGAAGCATTCTGTAAAGCTGCTGTAAAAAATGGTATTGACCGTATCCGTATTTTCGACGCATTGAACGACCCTCGTAACATGGAAGCTGCTATTAAATATTCCAAAAAAGCAGGCGCACACGTTCAATCCGCAATGGTATACACTATTTCTCCAGTTCATACAACTGAAAGCTTCTTGAAAGTAGCTGAAACATTGGTAGAAATGGGTACTGATTCCCTTTGTATCAAAGATATGTCCGGTTTGTTAGGACCTGCTGATGCATATGATTTGGTTTCCACATTCAAAAAACGTTTTGGTGAATTGCCAATCGACTTGCACAGCCATTTCACTTGCGGTCTTGCAAGCACTACATACTGGGAAGCTGCTAAAGCTGGCGTAGATATCATCGATACTGCTATCTCTCCATTCGCTCATGCAACTAGCCAACCAGCTACTGAAACTATGATCGAAATGTTCAAAGGTACTGAATGGGATCTTGGTCTTGACCTTGATAAATACATTCCATTAGTTGACCACTTCCGTAAAGTAAAACAACAAATCGCTGAAGAATTCAACTTGAAACCAGCTAGCGATGTAATTCCAGCTGTTCGTCGTTACCAAATTCCTGGCGGTATGTTGTCCAATACTCAAAACCAATTGAACGAAATGGGTATGGGCGATCGCTTCTTCGACGTTATGGATGAAATGCCACGCGTTCGTGAAGACTTGGGTTACCCTCCATTGGTAACTCCAACATCCCAAATCGTTGGTACAATGGCTATGATGAACGTTATGATGGGCGACCGTTACAAAATGGTTCCTAACGAAGTTAAAGACCTTGTACGCGGTAAATATGGTGCGTTGCCTGGTAAAATTTCTGACGAAATTCGTCACACTATCATTGGTGATGAAGAACCAATCACTTGCCGTCCAGCAGATCTTATCGAACCTGAATTGGAAGGTTACCGTCAAGATTTAGCTTCTAAAGGCTACAATGGTATCACTGACGAAGACGTATTGACTTACGCTATGTTCCCAGAAGTTGCTATTAACTTCTTCGATGCAAATCGTCGTTAATTCAAATATTAAAAGAGGATTCCTTAGGAATCCTCTTTTTTATGTTTAAAAAGTATTCATCAGCTCTTGTGTCTGATGTCCCAAAAACTACTCATATCATATTAGGATTAATTACCCGGATG
>NZ_DXLG01000197.1 GCF_019414865.1 Veillonella sp. | reverse complement strand
TAATAATGTAACCTAAGCTACAAAAATGAAAAATTTCAATATTAATTATTAATAGCATATATGATTATAGGAGATACTGTTTTCACGTGAAACATTTTGGCCACTTATCGTATAATAAATATATAGAACATGATTGATATAGGAGATACAATGAAGGTCCTTTACGATACAATTTTGAAAGCAACATATACAGGTCGCCCGAACCGTTTTGTGGTGACCTTAGATTTGAATGGTGAAAGCGTACTTGCTCATTTGCCAAATCCTGGTCGCATGTGGGAGCTCTTGTTCACAGGCGTAACGATGTACATCGTGCCTCACGATAAGCCTGATGCAAAGACCAAGTACCGCGTTGTGGGCATCGAGCGCGATGGTGTCGTGATTATGCTCGACACAAACTACAGCAACGATGTAGCGCAGCATCTGATTGAAAATAAACTGATCCCTGGTTGGGAGGAATGGCGCGTTGTAAGACGAGAGTATACAGTTAAACTACACGGTACATCATCACGCTTTGACTTGCTCCTCACCAATGATAAGGGCGACGAGTTCTTGCTAGAGGTCAAGTCTTGTACGCTATTCTCTAAAACGGGCGCTATGTTCCCTGATGCCATAACAGAACGAGGTCGCAAGCATTTACTACATCTGAAAGAATTGCAAAACGAAGGGTACCACACAGGGGTTCTATTCCTCGTGCAATGGGATCGGGCGCAGTGGTTCTTACCAGACTACCACACAGATTTGGAATTTGCTCGTACCTTTAAAGAGGTAGCTCCATCTTTAGATTGGAAAGCCGTTGCTGTGACCTGGGATGATACTTTCACCATGCCCACTGTAACACGAGAATGTTCCTATCCGAACAGCATCCTCGACACAGAGGCTCACGATAGTGGCGTGTACGTGATGGTCATGCACCTAGATCACAATCTTGACCTTGAAATCGGCTCTAAAGGGATGATGCATTTCAAGGCGGGCTACTATATGTACGTAGGCTCCGCGAAGGCGAACTTAACGAAACGCATTGAGCGCCATAAACGAAAACGGAAGAAAATGCATTGGCATCTAGACTACTTCCGCGGTCACTGCGAAATGATTGCAGGCCTGCCAATCCGAACTAGCTGGGCTGATGCGGAATGCGCTCTTGCTGATGCGGTCCGTGGCGTTGCCGAATGGGACGTCCCTAAATTTGGCTGCTCTGACTGCGACTGCAAAAGCCACCTATTTGGGATGATGGAAAATCCGATACATAATAAGACGTTCATGGACGTAATAGAAGACTTCCGCATGAATAAATTGGATGCGCTAGTTAAATGATTGTTGTTAATGGAGCATAATCAAAAATAGTATGGATGGGGCCCGAATACAAATATGCTAGATTGTTAAAAAAGGGATTTCCTTATCTCTTCGCTCCATAGTGACCTAAGTCGCTCATCAATAAGGAAATCCCTTTTTTATAACGCTATATATGAATCCGTCCCATCCATACCTATGTTTTCTGTTAACTAGTTGCTTCGATCATTAACAACAAATTCACTTTTCCTTTCGCATGGGGCAAGGCCCAAAAATGGGAAGGGTATGAAGTAGAGTATTAACCATCAGCCTATGTTATCAATGATTAAAAAGAAACCATGCTAACGGGTATTGGCAGTACCGCTAACGATACAACTAGTGTGGAATGAGATTTTGTTAGCATCTTAGATCATATGATACAACATGGGGCACATTAAATAAAAGGATATGCAATTCAGTCTGATTTGCACGTCCTTTATTTGTGTTGAGATTTTTATATGGGTTCCAATAGACTTATATTGGTAATGGTATTTAAGGATTACAATCCTTAAACACATAAAAATATTATTGAAT
>NZ_DXLG01000196.1 GCF_019414865.1 Veillonella sp. | reverse complement strand
ATATCTTATAAAATATAAATCTATAATTATATCTTAACATAGTTTAGACATCTAACATTATGATTTAGTATTAAATTAAACCTTCTAAATGAAGTACTAATTGTGCTAATGCTGTTGCACAGATGAAAGTACCTGCTGTTACAGCTAGTGCAACAGGAATAATACGCCAAGATAATCGACGGAATGCACCAAGGTCTTTACCTAAGGATAAACCTGCATAAGCAAGTACAGGTGTTGTTGTTGCAAGAAATGTAACTTGGCTAGTTTTAGCAATAATCCATTCTTGGCCAGGCATACCTGGTAAGGATGCAATAACACCAACTAAAGATACCCAGAATACCATAGGCAATTTATTAGCATATGGCAAATTAGAGATCAAAGCGCCAATTGTAGCAAGGACTGCCAAAATAGCTACGCCAACTAAACTATCGCTAAATAGATGTTTGCCATCCATTACATTACCTACTGCAGTGATAATAGCAGCAATACAGATAACGATGACAAATTGTGTTAATTTTTCGCTTTTACTCATGACTTGCTGCCTCCTCTGCTAAATCTTGTTCACGTGTACGACCTGTAAAGAAATTGTATGTTTTTTCCATAACAGGTAAAGAAACAAATAGACCAAAGTATACGCCTAGAACGGTAGTTAACAAGTTTGCAGCCCCAGCAAGAGCCATAATTTGTTGTTCATAATCTGGATATACTGCAATAATTGGAGCTGTAGCGGCAGCCATCATACTAGCACTACCTACGCCAGCGCCCATAGCTAATGCCAATGGATGGAACCAACCAGATTGTGCCAACATACCCGCCAATACGGAGGACCACAT
Organism: Veillonella sp.; assembly: GCF_019414865.1. Taxonomy (GTDB): domain Bacteria; phylum Bacillota; class Negativicutes; order Veillonellales; family Veillonellaceae; genus Veillonella. The sequence goes on along the minus strand of NZ_DXLG01000196.1, from coordinate 1,064 downwards.
AGCACCGATAAGAACGCCACAGATGTACATGCCCATAACACCACGGCCCTCTGGAGAGCTAAAGCCAAATTTGTCGATAATAATCGCTACATTCGGTTCACGGTCTACAGAGTAACATGCACCTACTGCTTCGCGACGCATACCTACAAGCAAAGCTACTGGTAACCCAAATACAATAGTACCAAAGAAATGACCAAGCTCTTGTAATAACAATGCCCAGCCTGCACTTGTAAGAATACCAAGATTTGGACCAATACCTAAACCTACTTTTACCATCAAGATCATAACGGCGATGCCGATATAATCAGCAGATTTTTCCATCTGTTTAATAGTAAGAATTTTAAATTTAGGAATAGAAATTAATAAACCTAGAATCAATGTGTACAATAATGGCAATAATACAACAGGACCTAGTTTTTTTATGCCTATAAATTCAGCGACTACGGTTAGTACGAGCGCTAGAAAATGTATTTTGAGATTTCCCAAAAGCTGCATAATGACCTCCTATAAAAACATATAATATAACATTGTTATATTATAAATAATTGTTATCAAAAGTGTCAATTACAGATGTACATTTGTCTATTTGCATTATCTTTTTTCAATCATATAAATACCTTTTTCAGCGTCAATTACCTCAATAACAATATTTTCTATCATTGACGGTTTCACTTTATGAAACCTTTGATCTTGTTCATCATAATAAATGGCCCATTTAGACATACATGCCGGAATAGTGTCACTATAATAATCTTTACCCCTCCAAATAGCATCATCTCTAAAATAACTTAGTCCATCTTTTACTAATTCTGTATCTAAACAAAATTCCCCAGCTAGGCTAATATGATTATCTAATAAAAGATCTCTAAGAATGATAGCTTCATATTCCCAACTTAGAAAACATAAGTATTCAAAGTATCTAAGTGCTATCTTAGGATCCCAACGATTGTTCAAGACCATAGTTTGAAATAACTTATTTACTAACCCATAATCAGAAAATATATAATAGTCATTAGTTAAAAGGAAATCGTATATTTGTTGAATTTCTTGTAAATCTAAAGTTT
>NZ_DXLG01000195.1 GCF_019414865.1 Veillonella sp. | reverse complement strand
ATTTATTATATTATGAATATATTTTGACGGTATCTTAAAATAATATGGCCATTTCTTGAATAGGTAGTTCCTGAATTACTAATGCTTTTACAATAGGTAATATACTAGGAATTTGGTATAATATTAAATAGTTGTGCATATACTACTAGGTATATTGTACTGATATATGATTTGATAACTTTAATAGTAAATATAGAGGTGCTTATGGCTAAGGATAATCAACAGATCGCAACAGACGATATGCAACAAACAATATATAAAGAGTTAGGCTATAAATCCTATCCATTTCCTTTTACTACGCCTGCTTATTTGGAAGCATATGGTACACTTGTAGGTCTTAAGCCACCAACGGCTAAAACAGCACGTGTACTTGAATTAGGTGCTACGTATGGGGGAAATATTATTTCTCAAGCTATGCATAATCCAGAAGCAACATTTGTAGGTATTGAGCTTTCCCAAGATCAAGTAGAGAAGGGCAACAAAATTATTAGTGATGCCAAGTTAGATAATGTATCTCTATTGCAAGGGGATATTTTGAACTTTGGTGAATCCTTAGGAAACTTTGATTACATTATTGCCCATGGTTTTTACTCTTGGATTAGTGATGAAATGAAGGATAAGTTGCTTGATATTATATCTCATCATTTGGCTGATAATGGCATTGCATATGTATCCTATAATACATATCCAGGTTGGCATACGATGGAAGAGGTTCGTCAACTTATGCTATTTGCTAATCGTGGTTATGATGAGTTGACTCATAAGGAAAAGGTATTACGCGGTAAAACTGTTGGTAGTCTAGTAGGTGCTCAAATTCTTAATTATGATAACCTTAAAGAGCGTAATAGTAAATTCTTAGGTGCCTTGCGTTCCGTTATGCAAAAGGATGATTATTATGTAGGTCATGACCATTTAGAACCTCATAATGATCCATGTTACTTCTATCAATTCAATGATCATTTAAAAGCTCATAATCTTAGCTATGTATGTGATGCAGATTTAACATTATCCATGGTTCGTACCTATGATGAAAGCATCGCCGATAAACTTGAAAAATTGGCTCCTAATAGCCAAGCTGATCAAGAACAATATTTAGACTTTATGCTTGATACAACATTCCGCAAGTCTATTATTTGCAAAGAAAGTGCTGCAAAGGATATTAGCTATGATGTAGCTAATCCTGATAAGGTGAATACAGTACCTGTACGGTCTATCGTAAATAGTTTTGTATTCCAAATTCTCTTTGATGAAGAAGCATTAGAAATGTTTGAAAATGAGCTTGTACGAGATACATTCAAAGCGCTCATTAAAGATGGTGGCACTTTCAATATGATCGAAGCCCTTGCCATTTTAAAAGCTGCTCATGATACTGCTAATGCATCTGAAGATGACTTAGAACCAGCTGTATGTAGTTTATATAAAGCTATCGTTGAACATATGGTACGCGGTGGTATTCGATTCTATAAAACATTCCCTGATAAACAGGAATATATGGAGGGCTTATCCTATGTACCAGCACGTTTTACAAACTTTGTAAAAGCTATTGCTGATGGTGGTAGTGAATATATTTATGGTGCAAATATGTTTAATGACGCTATTGGTGATATTTCTGAAGAAGATTTATTGTTCATGGAATTATTGAATAAGCCTAAAGCCAAGTCTACGATGATTAAGAAGATTAAAGATTCTCTCTTTAGCGCTGATAAGGCCCAAACTGGTAAACACCAAAATGCCATGGCGGAAGCATTCTATAATGAATTGACGAAGCGTATGGAGCAATTAGGCTTTATTAGAAGTAAGAAAAACAATGGTCTTTCGTAATTCTTTTAAAATTTCTAAGATAATATTTTGGTGATTCATATAATCTTCAGAATAAACATAAAACCCATTACACTTATAACATTTATGTGTAT
>NZ_DXLG01000194.1 GCF_019414865.1 Veillonella sp. | reverse complement strand
AAATGATCGTTAAATCCAAAACTATCTTAACTGAAGAAATTGGTTTGAACGAAGTATTAGAAGAAGCTGGTATCGAAGTAAACGAAACTGACTTGGCTGAATTTATTTTGCAAACTGCAGTAAGCCCACCATCTCACATCGTAGTACCAGGTCTTCACTTTGAACGTAACAAAATCCGCGAAATCTTCGCTGAAAAATTAGGTTACACAGGTACTGAAAACCCTACAGAAATGACTCACTTCGTACGTGGTTATGTACGTGAGCGCTTCTTGAAAGCTGACGTAGGCGTTAACGGTTGTAACTTTGCGGTAGCTGAGTCCGGTACTTGTACTATCGTTTCCAACGAAGGTAACGGTCGTATGGCTAGCTCCATTCCTAAGACTCAATTAATCTTCTTAGGTACTGAGCGTATCGTTCCTAACTTTAAAGCTCTTGACGTTATGATGGAAATGTTGAACCGCTCTGCAGTAGGTGCTAAAATTTCCAACTACTTCTCCATGATGACTGGTCCTGGTCGTGCTGGCGAAGCTGACGGTCCTGAAGAAACTCATATCATCATTATCGATAACGGTCGTTCCGGTATCTTGGGTGGTACATTCCAAGAAATGTTACGTTGTATCCGTTGTGGTGCATGTATGAATATCTGTCCTGTATACCGTCACATCTCTGGTCACGGTTATGGCTCCGTATATCCAGGTCCAATGGGTGCTGTATTGACTCCATTGTTCAAAGGTTACGACGTAGCAGGCGATCTTCCATACGCTTCCACATTGTGCGGCGCATGTACAGAAAACTGTCCAGTAGCTATTCCATTGCATGAATTATTGATGGAACACCGTCATATTATGGCTGACATCGAAAAAACTCGTCCGAAAGCAGAAGAAGCAATCTTCACTGCAGCGGCTAAGATGTTTGGTAACTCCACATTATTCGACCTTGGTACAAAAGCTGGTGCTATCGGTATGAACTTGATCAGTAACAAAGAAGGCAATATGCCTACATGGACTCAAGCTATTCCAGTTATGAACGGCTGGACTAAATCTAAAGAAATGGGTACATTGAAGTTCAAGAAATTCCGTGACTTATATGCTGAACATGAAAAGAACAAGAAGAAGGAGAAAAAATAATGGATGAAGCTAAACGTAAACAATTTATTGCACGTTTATCTCGTGCATTAGGCCGTGATCAAGAAATGTGCCCTGCATTTGTAGAGGACTTTGATTACAGCCATGGTCCTCAAGAAACTATGTTCAAAGATTTGAATAAAGATCAAATTTTGACAATGTTTAAGGAACAATGTCAACGTGTTGGTACAAAATTCGTTGAAACTACACCTGATAAATTAGGTGAAACAATTTTGGCAGCTATCGAAGATTGGGGCAATGGTAAGGTTGTATTCCCAAGCACTCCTGAAGTAGATGAATATAAATTAAAAGAATTATTCGAACAAGATGCAGCTAATAATGGCGGCACTCGTACATACTTCCAATGGGACCCAGCTAAAGGCCGTGAAGAATGTATCTCCAACACTGCCAATGCAGATATTGGTATTACATTCCCATACTGCGGTATTGCTGAAACAGCTACTGTAGTACAAGCCTCTGGTGAAGAATCTGGCCGTGCAATCAGCTTGTTGCCAGAAACTCATGTTGCTGTATTATATACTGATACAATCAACCCACGTATGACTCAAACCATGGAACATTTGGCTGAACGTTACCACAACGATCCATCCAAATTCCCTACAAATATTTGCTTGATTTCCGGTCCGTCCCGTACGGCTGATATCGAGCTCGTAACTGTAGATGGTGCTCATGGTCCTATCCGCGTTACATATATCTTAGTTAATAGATAATATAATAACCAGATACAATAAAGGCGATCTTCCTTGGAAGGTCGCCTTTTATATGTCTGTATAT
>NZ_DXLG01000193.1 GCF_019414865.1 Veillonella sp. | reverse complement strand
TGTTCAATCGTATTGATTGATTACCTATCATTGTTCAGTTTTCAAAGATCTGTTATCAGTTTTACGCTTCAGTGAAGCGCCATCTGACGACTTGATTATAATAACATGTGAGCACTTTCATGTCAACACATTTTATAATCTTTTTTGAAGTTCTTTCGAACTTCAAAGTGTATTTCTACACTCATTAAGAAACAGTCGTTCGAACGACTGTATGGATATTATAGTATAACAAAAAAATAATGGCAACCCCCAATTCTCAACTTCACACAACTTTCATTGCACATTCATTTTTCAATCTAAAACTAAAGATTGATTTTATACAATCTATTTTGTATAATGTAGCTGTAATATAGACTCTTTCACTTATGCAGCTATATAGTTATATACTATTTAGCACTATATTTTAATTTTAAATGAGCTCTATATTTCAATTTAGTCTTTTATTATGGTAGATATTATTAATACTATAATAATGTGTAAGGAGATTGAGTATGAAATTATCCAAACGTTTATTATCCAAAACAGTTGCTATTGCTGCGGTATGTGCAACTATGGCCACTGTAGCCTTTGCTGCACCACAAGGTACATTTGATACCTCAGAAATTCAAATTACAGGCGAAGCCTCTCGTTCTGTAGCACCTAACTATGCGATTTTAACACTTGGTATTACTAGTGAAAACACTAATATCAATGCTGCAAAATCCAATAACGATCGCATCATGAGTGATTTAATCAGCAAGTTAGGTCATTTAGGTATCGACAAAAAAGATATTTACACATCTAATATTTCTATTAACCCTACAAGTGATTATCAAGATGGCAAACGAATCAACACTGGTTATAGTGTAGCAAATCGTGTAACTGTAAAAATCAACAATCTTGATAATGTAGGAAAGGCTGTTGACGCTGCTGTTAGCGCTGGCGCCAACGATATCAATAACCTTTCATTCCAAAATGATGTATCTCAACAACTGTCTGATTCTTTAACTACCGAAGCAATTCAAGACGGTCGTCATAAAGCTGAGGTTATTGCTGCAGCCCTTGGTCGTACTTTAGGCCCTGTAAAAACTGTTTCTATTAGCACACCACAAACAAGCTCTATGGACTCTGGTTCCTATCGTAACGCCGTAATGTTAAAAGCGTCTCTCGAAACTGCTACTCCTGTTGAAAAAGGATCATTAGTAGTTTCTCAAGACGCTAATATTACTTATTATTTACAATAGAATTTTCTGGTACCACACCTTCGTGGACCGCTACAATGCCGCCTGTCAATTCATGATAGGTGGCATTTTCATATCCTAAAGATTTCCAGATTTCAAGAATCTCGCTTTGATGAGGATATCTGCGTAAGGATTCTGGCAACCATGCATAAGAGGAATTATCCTTACTTAACTTACCTATAATAGGTAATATATAGGAGAAGTAGAAATTATATAACTGTTTAAAACCAAACATGCTTGGCTTTGCGAGTTCTAACACAACTACTTTCCCACCTGGCTTTACAACACGTTGCATTTCAGATAGCACTTGTTTAATATCTGGCACATTACGCATTGCAAATCCGCTCATAGCAGCATCAAATGTATTATCTGCATATGGTAATGCCATCGCATCACCTTGAACAAGATTAACTTGATCTATTAAACCAGCATCTTCAATGCGTACACGACCTTGATCAAGCATTTCACTATTAAAGTCTAATGCCTCCACCTTTAATGTTGGCTCTTGACGCAACGCTTCCTTTGTAAACACACAAGTACCACATGCTACATCAAGCACACGTTGGTGAGGACCGATATTCATTGCTTCTACAGAGAATTTGCGCCAGTAATAATCCTGTCCAAAGCTTAAGACTGTATTCATTAAGTCATAATTTTTTGCAATATTAGAAAAAACACCTTGTACAAATTGCTCTTTATCGGCATACGTTTTAAATTCTTTAGTATTCATTATGGTCCTTTCACTAATCAAGAACTATATTCAAACTCTTTACTCGCATAGTATATCAT
>NZ_DXLG01000192.1 GCF_019414865.1 Veillonella sp. | reverse complement strand
TCATAGTAGTGCTAACGGGTGAGTTAAATTTGCTATAATAATATATAGATTATCTTATACATAAATTAGGGGAGGTTATATGAGACGACAAGACCGCAAGGTTACAGATATAGATGAAATTAAGGGCATTTTAAATAGTACTCGTATCATTCACCTAGGTCTGATGGATGGTGATTACCCTTACGTGGTGCCCTTACATTTTGGATACGAATTTATAGATGATGTACTTTATATCTATGTACATGGCCATTATGAGGGGAAAAAGTTTAGTTTGATTCAAGCGAATCCCCATGTATTTATTGAAATTGATGGTAGCGATGAAGCCCTCGTTTCAGGTGGGGATATTCCATGTAAATATAGCTCGGTATACTCTAGTGTGATGGGTCGTGGAGAGGCTACCTATTTAGAGTCTATTGATGAAAAATCTCATGGCTTACAAGTATTGATGAAACATCAGACAGGACGTGAATTTACTTTTACGGAAGCCATGGTAAACTCTGTGGGCGTAGTTCAAATTAAAATTGTCGACTATACGGCCAAAAGACGAAGACAACTTGAGCAAGATACTATTATGCCTCCATTAACTAAATAATGACATAACAATCCTATTGAACTCTATTATGATATAGCGTTCAGTAGGATTTTTTATATCGAACCTAAGCATTAGATACATTATTTGGTTGTGACGATGCTTTCACAAAAGGAAAGATAAAAATTTTATGAAGTAGCTAGAGCTACAGAATAGAGTACCTATTTTTGATATAAATAAGAAAATATATAATTATATGTGTGGAGTATATTATAAATTTTTGTAATAGGAGAGAATATGAAGAAAATTATAGGTAAATCAATTTTAGCTGCTATAGCTGTTGGTTTAGTATCTATAAGCTATGTATCAGCAGATACTGTTGATCAGTCTGTATCTAATAATAATTCTGAGGCCGTATCTAAGTCTAAAAATATTACGCCAAACATGAATAATGCTTCTGCAATTATACAAATACCAAGAACGCAATTAGTGGGCTGGCCTATGATGACTCAAGACGGTGCCCGTAATTTTAAGGGGGTAGCAGAGGCTATTCAGAAATTGCCTTATGAGGCTGAAGTACCTAGTTATATACCTTTTGGATATCAGCTTTATACAGCGCGTCACGATCAAAATGATGTCTTAGAGGTTGTATATTACAAAAGAGGCGGGCCTATCTACCAGGATGGGAAAAAGTTTATTACTAATGTTATGGCTTATCGAATGGGATATTCCTTGGATACCGTAAGAGATACAGCGTATATTCCTGCAGAGTACAAGGACTATGAATGGTCTGAACAAGGTGAATCTGGCAAGGTGTATTATACAGGTAAGCCAGGAGTACAACTAATCCGTAGCATTACGTGGACGGAAGGCGGCATGGCGTACTCCTTATTCTTCTTAGAACCTGTGAAAGCAGTTGATGCTGAATTCTATAAGGAACATGTGGTGCCTGTAAAAACTATAGATAGCTCACGTTATGAATTGTTAGGAAACTATCCGGTTACGAAGTTTTCAAACAAAACAATTGATGAATATAATAAAGAACGAATGATTCCTTAGCAGATAAACTGATGTTATACAAATTGTATCTAGAACAATATATTGTGTAATAGCGGTAGAATTTGTAATCGCTTATAAAGAGGAAAAAATATGAGAAAAACAATGTATAAGTCCGTTTTAGCTGTTATTGCTGCTGGGTTATTATCTGTAGGAATGGCCACAGCAGAAACGGTAGATACTCCTGATACTACAGATCAGGCTGGATCCACTAAAACACTTAAGCTAGGACATAACTTTAAAAATGTAGAGCCTAGAATTGATAGCTTACAGTGGCACTTTCATGATTGGCCTATAGAGAATACAAAAAAGGCTCATACTTTTAAGGGAAATCTAATAGAGGCAGCGAAGAAGCTTCCATATGAGGCTGAGGCACCTAGCTATATCCCTTATGGTTATGAAATCTATACAGTGCGGCAAGACAAAAATGATGTATTAGAGGT
>NZ_DXLG01000191.1 GCF_019414865.1 Veillonella sp. | reverse complement strand
TACTTAAAAACTACCGCTAGCTAATGTTAATGCATCAATTTTACAAGGTTTATATGTCCTAATGACCTTTGCGACGGCTTCAATCGTAGCCCCTGTAGTATATATATCATCTACGATAAGTATTGTCTTATCCTTTAATTCAATATCTTTATAGTTAGCGCCAATGACAAAAGCCTCCTCAATATTTTGATGTCGTTCTTTATTCGTTAACGCCCACATATCATTAGAAGTGTCAAATTTGTACAAACAGTCTAACCAAGCAAAATGTTTATTATCTATATTTTGTAAAGATTTAGCCCACTTGGTAAAAAATAAATCAACTTGGTTATATCCTCTCTTAGCTTTTTTCCTTTCGCTAGACGGAACAGGAATAATATAATCATAAATAACAGAGCACTTGTTATTAACAATATGAAACTCATCATATTTCATGTAAAGGTTGTACGATGCTAAAAAAGGAGCAGCCCCTTTGGACTGCTCCTTTTTTTCGTTGAATTTTACATCGTAAATTATAGACTTTAGACCACCACGGTATTCAGCCAATACACATACATCCTCTACATAATGTAGAAATTTGTTTGGTACATGACGAATATGCAGTAGATCAGTAAAACAAGATTCACACCAATCCCCTTGTGTTGCTACAGAGGCCCCACAATGAGGACATACAGGTGGAAATAGGAAATCCCAAAGACTCATTACGAATCACATCTCCCTTGTAATCGTTCTTTAAACAATGTATATCGTTCATCACCGTTTACAGTACGTACAGCACGTTCTATAGCGCTCGTTGTACCAACGATAATAACCTTCCGTTTAGCTCGTGTAACAGCAGTGTACAACAAATTACGTTGCAACATACCACCATAACGTGGAACAAATGGAATGATAACCACACCATACTCGCTACCTTGGCTCTTATGAACTGTAATAGCATAAGCTGGCATAATCATATGTGCTTCGTCAATAGGTAGACGAACCTCTTTATGAATAAATCGGATGCAAATGTCTGTTCGTGTAATGGCATAAATTACACCAATTTCACCATTGAAGACTTCTAACTCATAATCATTGAGGATTTGAATAACTTTATCCCCTACACGGTATGTAATACCATTAACGCGTGCTTCCCCTTTTAAACTATCTGGAGGATTAACTGCTTGTTGTACATACTGAGAAATGAGTGTACTTCCAGCTTCACCACGTCTCATAGGAGAAATAATTTGAATATCTAACTCATCCTCAATATGCTCCTGTTCTCGCTTATATACATCTATGATAGCTTTCATCATCATATCGTAAGACTTAACAGGTATAAAGGAAAACTCTTCACTTACACTATCAAGTTTTGGCATTTCACCACGGTTAATAGCATAGGCGCTTTCTACAATAGTATTACCAGAACTTTGTCGATAAATCTGGTTAAGTCGCGTATAAGGCACACAGTCACTATCGAGCAAATCTTTTAATACAAAGCCTGCTCCAATAGGCGGTAATTGATCTACGTCACCTACGATAATAACATGAGCTTCCTTTGGAATAGCTGCCATTAACGAATAGAATAAACGTACATTGAGCATAGATGCTTCATCAATGATAATAACATCTATATCTAATGGATCATCTTCATTCTTAGTAAAATCATAAGAATCACTGCCCTGGACAGGCACTAATAAGCGATGTATCGTTGTTGCTTCAAACTCAGTCGCCTCAGTAAGTCGTTTTGCAGCACGCCCCGTAGGTGCACATAGAATAATCCGCCCTAATCCACCAAGTTGAAATCCTTTTACTAGGGCCTTTATAATCGTCGTTTTACCCGTACCAGGGCCACCGGTTATGAGGGAAAACTTTTCAAAGAAGGATAACTGGATAGCCTCTTTTTGGGCATCACCAAATGTAATGTGATTATCTGCTTCAAATTTCTCTATAAAACTTGGAATATCTAGAGAAATTGGATCTGCCTCTAATAAAAAATCCTTTGTATAATGAACGCTTTCTACTTCAGACACGTACATTTCTGGAGGGTAAATATATAAGCTGTCTC
>NZ_DXLG01000190.1 GCF_019414865.1 Veillonella sp. | reverse complement strand
TGTTAGTATAATGTAGTTTAGGTTTAATGTAGTTTAGGTTTCACTAACACGAAAAAAAGAGATGAGTTAAAAACTCATCTCTTTTTTTGTTCCATTAATAGGTCAATATCTTCTTCCGTATAAACCTCTATATTATTCATTAATAAGGCCTCTACAGTACATCCGTGCCCCTCTCGCAGGGTTTTACTAAAGGTACCATCATAAATACGCTTATAACCGCAACTAGGACTTTTTGCTTTCATTAGAGCCTGCTTACATCCCTGTTGCATTGCTATATGCAATGCAATTTGAGCCCCTTTATAAAATTCTGTGGTTACATCAGTTCCATTAGCCGTACATACACGTTTACCTTGTCGTTCCGCAGGGTCTCGAGGTATGGTAAGACCACCTAATACTTCTGGACATACGGATACCAGATCAAAAGTATCCTTTAACAGTGGTAACTGTTCTATAAGATTATCTTTTCCATCATAACGACAGGATACGCCACATAGACATTCACTAATTAATAATTTTGCTTTATTATTCATAACTTTATTAAACATAGATAATCGTATTTGAAATATGCCATTCTAATAACAAACGCACTCTCATATTTTTAAATTATACACATTTAAAATCTAGATTTACATAAGAAAAAAGACTAACCGAAGTTAGTCTTAATTGGTGCCGAGGACCGGAATCGAACCGGTACGGTTGTTTCCAACCGACGGATTTTAAGTCCGTTGCGTCTGCCTGTTCCGCCACCCCGGCATGGGTAACGATTGTGGAGGCGGCACCCAGAATCGAACTGGGGAATAAAGGTTTTGCAGACCTCTGCCTTACCGCTTGGCTATGCCGCCATATAAAATTGGAGCGGGAAACGAGATTCGAACTCGCGACCCCCGCCTTGGCAAGGCGGTGCTCTACCGCTGAGCTATTCCCGCATGTACATGGTGCCTCAGGACAGAATCGAACTGTCGACACACGGATTTTCAGTCCGTTGCTCTACCAACTGAGCTACCGAGGCATGAATGGCGACCCCGATCAGATTTGAACTGACGATCTTCGCCGTGACAGGGCGACATGTTAACCGCTACACCACGGGGCCGTATCCAAAGTACTTGCTTAGTATATCGGTTATCAGGACTTTTGTCAACACTATCCTACAATATTTTTGATGAATTCTTCTTCATCTTTTAATGTTGTAGATTCTTTATGTCCTGGTTCGACAATTAAATCCTTTGACAACGTTAATATATGCTTCAAACTAATGATTAAATCATGGGGATTACTCTTATAGTTGTCGGTATTTCCTACATTTTGTTTGAATAAAGTATCTCCAGAAAAAAGATGTCCACCAATCTCCAAACAAACTGAGCCAGCACTATGGCCTGGTGTATGATGTACGATTATTTTAAAAGGCCCTACTTCTAATTTACCAGCCACTAAATCTTTACAATTCGTGTACATCTTCTTTTTATATACACTAGGTCTACGTCGGATTAGTTGTAATAACTCTTGATCCAAAGGATGTAAATAAGCAGGAATATTATAATACTCACAAACCTCATCAAGAGCCGATACATGATCACAATGACCATGTGTTAATAATACTGCTATAGGCTCAGAATCTCCTACCATTTCAATTATATGCTTACAATGAAACCCGGGATCAATAATAAGAGATTTTCCATCTTTAATTAATACATAACAATTTGCTTTATAAAGCCCTAGAGGGCGTTTTATAATATTCATATTATTCGCCCTCCTATAGGATACGATACCGTTTAGCAGATTGTTTTTTTATAAAATACCCTTCCCAGAATTGAGGATGAAGCATAACAAGAATTGTAAATAATTCCAAACGACCTAATAACATATCTGCCATTGCTACGCATTTAGCACCATCAGACATACTACCAAAGGCATCTGTAGGCCCAAAGCCACCAAATCCAATGCCAACATTACTAAGAAAAGCTGTTATAATTTGCATCGCATCATAAGTAGACATTCCAGAACAAGTCATAAGGAAAACAGATATAACGTAAATCATTAAATATAAAAATA
>NZ_DXLG01000019.1 GCF_019414865.1 Veillonella sp. | reverse complement strand
ACACGTATCCGTGTGTGTTAATAATTAATTTAAAAAATTTTATTAGAAAAAGCCGCTCAACTTTAGTTGAGCGGCTTTCACCATTCTATTTAGAATTGTATGTTGTTTACATAGTCCCAGTACTACCAATACCGCCTGTACGAATACCTGTAGCATCGTCATCGTTAGTGATAAGGTATTTTGAGAAGATGCCTTGGGCAACGCGTTCACCTTTTTCTAGGGAAACTGTTTCTTTACCATAATTGAGTAGAGCGATCATGATATGACCCTCGTTGTCCTCATTATTATAGTAATCACTGTCGATAATGCCTGTGCTATTCACGAGTGCCAGATGGCGTTTAATGGCCATGCTAGAACGAATGTGAATGGCAAGGTATTCATCGTATGCCATGAAAGCTTTAATACCTGTTGGCACTAATACTACTTGACCTGGTTCTAAAGTAACAGCTTCAGCGCATTCAATATCATAGCCTGCGCTTTCTGTTGTTTTACGTGTCGGTAAATTGATATCTTGTTCTTCAAAAGCAGAAACTACTTCAAAGCCACGAATATCCATGTAACACCTCTTATTTTAAACAATCTTTACGGGACAAGTTGATACGGCCTTGTTTATCGATTTCGATAACTTTTACCATAATCTCATCCCCTACATTTACTACGTCTTCTACATTTTCAACGCGTTCTTTCGCAAGTTTGGAAATATGTACAAGACCTTCTTTACCTGGTAATACTTCTACAAAAGCACCGAATGCCATCAAACGAGTTACTTTACCAAGGTATACTTCACCTACTTCAACCTCTTTAGTAAGGTTTTCAATGATTTGTTGTGCTTTAGCAGCACCATCTTGATCTACAGAAGCGATGAATACTGTGCCATCATCTTCGATGTCGATTTTTGCACCTGTTTCGTCAATAATACCACGAATTACTTTACCGCCAGAACCAATTACATCACGAATCTTATCTGGATCAATTTTCATTGTAATAATACGTGGAGCGTATTGAGACATTTGTTGACGTGGTTCAGCAATTGTATCAAGCATGATACCCATGATATGCATACGGCCTTTATGAGCTTGTTCTAATGCTTCATGAAGGATTTCACGGGATAAGCCGGAAATTTTGATATCCATTTGAATTGCTGTTACACCTTTTGCTGTACCAGCCACTTTAAAGTCCATGTCACCAAGAGCATCTTCCATGCCTTGGATATCAGTTAAGATTGTGTAGTGTTCGCCTTGAGTTACGAGACCCATAGCGATACCAGCTACAGGAGCTTTAATAGGTACACCAGCATCCATCAAGGATAATGTGGAGCCACAAACGGATGCCATGGAGCTAGAACCGTTAGATTCCAACACTTCAGATACTAAACGCAATGCATATGGGAATTCTTCTTCACTAGGAATTACAGGTACCAATGCACGTTCAGCCAACGCACCATGACCAATTTCACGGCGACCAGGACCACGGGAGGAACGAGTTTCACCTACGGAGAAGGATGGGAAATTATAGTGGTGAATGTAACGTTTTTCTGTTTCTAAACCAATGCCATCAATTGTTTGAGTTTCAGACAATGGAGCTACAGTAGCAACGTTCAATACTTGAGTTTGACCACGAGTAAATAAGCCAGAACCATGTGTACGAGGTAATACACCTGTACGGCAAGAGATTGGACGAACTTCATCAAGTTTACGTCCATCTGGACGGATTTTTTCAACAGTAATCATATGACGCACGATTTCTTTTGTCATTGCGTCAAATGCTTTATTTACATCCGCCAAGTTATCTGGGTAGATTTCTTCAAAGTGAGCTAATACATCGGCACGTACTTCGCTTTCTTGCGCATCACGTTGTTGTTTATCTGCACAACGAACTGCTGCATCAAGTTTATCATGACCATACGCACGAACTGCATCAGCGATTTCAGCTGGCACATCTTTACTTTCAAATATGCGTTTTTCCTTGCCCACTTTTGCTTTCATATCTTCTTGGAAAGCTACGATTTTTTTGATTTCTTCATGAGCTGCCATGATGACTTCAAGAATAGTTTCTTCTGGAACCTCTTGAGCACCACCTTCAACCATGAGGATAGCATCTTTTGTACCAGCTACAACGATATTAAGATCTGTTGCTTCTAATTGTTCTTTTGTTGGGTTCACAACAAATTCACCGTTGATACGCCCCATACGAACGCCTGCAATAGGACCATTCCAAGGAATATCAGAAATGGATAAAGCAGCTGAAGCGCCAATCATACCACAGATTGCTGGATCACAATCTTGATCAACGGACATAACAGTTGCCACTACGTGTACTTCATTACGTACACCTTTATCAAATAATGGACGAATAGGACGGTCAATCAAACGGCTATTCAAAATCGCAGATTCAGGTGGACGTGCTTCACGTTTAATGAAGCCACCTGGTAAACGACCAACAGCGTACATTTTTTCTTCATAGTCTACTGTAAGTGGGAAGAAATCGATATCCTTCGCCTCTTTAGAACCTGTAGCGGTAACGAGTACACGAGTATCACCGTAACCAACCATTACGGCACCGCCAGCTTGTTTTGCAAGTTCCCCAGTCTCGATCGTAAGCGTACGACCAGCTAGGTCCATTTGGAATTGTTCCATTCCTATTCCTCCTAAAAATCTTCTTATATGTATACCTTCTTATTATATATCATCAGTTAAAAATAAGCTATTTTTTAACTTATTATAATATACGTTAGTTCATTTTATTATGATATACTTATCACGTTGCTAACTCCTAATCTGGCAACAGAGAGGAGGTGTTTTCGTGATAGATTATTTTGTTTCCCTTATTATCACTATCATAGGTGGTGTAACTTGCCATTACATCATCAAGTGGCTAGATAGTAGATTTAAATAGCAACTAGCACAACAAAAAGGACAGAGTTGCCGCTCTGTCCTTTTTTCGTGTTTCCACAATAGATTATCGGCATTCGTTTCCCTTTGCCTAACGTTATTATAACATAGAGAAATAAAATAAAAAAGCCGTCCTATAGGACGGCTAATTTTATTATTTACGAAGACCAAGACGTTCGATAAGGGAACGGTAACGTTCGATATCTTTACGACGAAGGTAGTCAAGCATGTTACGGCGTTGACCAACTAATTTCAACAAACCACGACGGGAATGATGGTCTTTTTTGTGTTCTTTCAAGTGATCTGTTAAGTATTGGATGCGGCTTGTTAAAATCGCAACTTGTACTTCTGGAGAACCAGTGTCACCTTCATGAGTAGCGTATTCTTTAATTACTGCTAATTTAGCTTCTGTAGTTAACATTAATGTTACCTCCTAAAAAAATAAATAATCCCGATAAGCTTAAGTAACCGTTGGAGATTCGAATACTTCGCTTACGATATGTCTTACGACCTTATTTAGTATACAGTATCTTCCTTAACTTGTAAAGGTATGTCATAAATAAAAGAGGGCTTATGCCCTCTTCTATTATTTCGCACCTAGCACCATGCGGTCGCTCAATGCATTTTCCCCAGCTACTTCAAATTTTTGTAATAAATCGGCAACTGTTAATTTTTTCTTTTCTTCCCCTTTTACATCATAGATAATGCGGCCAGCATCCATCATGATGAGGCGATTACCAAAGCGCAATGCATCACGCATGTTGTGGGTAATCATGAGAGTCGTTAAGTTATGTTCAGCCACAAGTTTATCAGTCAATTGCAAAACATTTTCTGCCGTCTTAGGGTCAAGAGCCGCTGTATGTTCGTCAAGTAATAAAAGTTCAGGACGAAGCATAGTAGCCATCAACAATGTAATGGATTGGCGTTGACCACCAGATAACAATCCCATACGAGCAGATAAGCGGTCTTCAAGGCCTAAACCTAATAGTGCAAGGCGTTCTTTGAAGAATGCTTGTTCGCTATCTTTGAAAGCCCATTTAAGACCTAAGTTTTTACCACGGCGCATAGCAAGGATCAAGTTTTCCTCAATTTGCATATTGCCTGCAGTACCAACCATAGGATCTTGGAATACACGACCAATGTATTTAGCACGTTTGTATTCAGGCATTTTTGTGACATCAATATCATTGATTGTAATGGAACCTTCATCTACTGGGAATACACCAGCGATGGAGTTTAGCAACGTACTTTTACCAGCACCATTACCACCGATTACAGTACAGAAATCGCCTTCTTCTAAACGAAGATCAATACCTTGAAGAGCAGTTTTTTCATTGATTGTGCCCTTAAAGAAGGTTTTTACCATATTTTTTACTTCTAACATAGTGTCCTCCTTAGCGAGCCAACCATTTTGCTTTCAATGTAGGCAAGGAAAGCGCGATGGCAACAAGAATAGCAGTGAATAATTTCAAGTCGTTTGGTGGCATACCCATATAGAGTACAGCCGCAATAACGATACGATATACGATAGAACCAAGTACTACAG
The DNA here is from genome assembly GCF_019414865.1 of Veillonella sp. Classification (GTDB taxonomy): domain Bacteria; phylum Bacillota; class Negativicutes; order Veillonellales; family Veillonellaceae; genus Veillonella. The sequence goes on along the minus strand of NZ_DXLG01000019.1, from coordinate 16,641 downwards.
CGATGAGGCTACGTACAAAGGATTTTGTACCAAATACTACCTCACCGATAATTACGGACGCCAAGCCGATTACGATAGTACCAATACCCATACCTACGTCGGCAAAGCCTTGGAATTGACCAATCAATGCACCAGACATACCAACAAAACCGTTGGAAATCAAAAGACCAAGAACGATCATGTTGTCAGTATTTACACCTTGGGCACGAATCATTTGAGGGTTAACACCTGTTGCACGTAATGCTGTACCAATTTCAGTACCGAAGAACCAGAATAGTAATAAGCAAACTACAACAGCTACGATGATACCTACGATAGCTGCAGACCACATATTTGCTGTATGAAGTACACTACCGATAATTGTATAAATTGTATCCATACGAAGCAAAGATACATTAGCTTTACCCATAATATGAAGATTAATGGAGTATAAAGCAATCATTGTTAAGATACCAGCTAGCAATGCAGGGATCTTCAATTTAGTATGAATCCAACCTGTTACAGCACCTGCGGCCATACCGCCAATGCCGGCAATCAAGATAGATAGGATTGGGTTCATACCACTTGTAATTAAAATTGCAGAAATGGCCGCCCCCATTGGAAACGTACCTTCTACGGTTAAGTCAGCCACATCTAATACACGGAAGGTGATGAAAACACCAACCGCTAACAAAGACCATAAAAGGCCAGTTGTTATGGTGCCTACCACTAAATCTAACATCAAAATCTCCTCTATTGTTTCATATCTTTACGAAGTGCTTCAGGAATTGTGATACCTAATTTTTTAGCACGTTCTTCATTAACAGTTAACTTAATATCTTTTTGTGTTTCAATGGCTAAATCAGAAATTTTAGCTTCACCAGAAAGCACTTTTGCAGCCATTAAACCAGTTTGATAACCTAATTTATAGTAGTCAACAGAATATGTTGCCACACCACCAGTCATTGTCATGCCTTCATCGGCAGCAAATACTGGAATTTTAGCAGCATCAGTAATTTGAGCTAAGTTAGCCATAGCAGATGCCAATACATTATCAGTTGGTGTATAAATAGCTTGTACATCTTGGTTTACAAGATTTGTAGCTGCTTGTTGGATATCATTTACGTTAGAAACAGTTGCTTCTACAACAGTGATACCTTTAGTAGCTGCATAAGCTTTCATTTTTTCAACTTGAAGTTGGGAGTTGATTTCAGAAGATGTGTAAATTGCACCAATACGTTTTACATTTGGTACTAATGCAATAATAAGGTCAACCTCTTTTTCTACAGGTGTCATATCAGATGTACCAGATACATTACCACCTGGATGTTCGTTAGATTGAACGAGTTTCGCTGTAACGTAGTCTGTAATAGCAGTACCCATGATAGGAATATCATGAGATGCATTTGCCATCGTTTGTGCTGCTGGCGTTGCAATGGCTAATACTAAATCTTTTTTATCAGATACAAAGCGTTGAGCAATACTATTCAAATTAGATTGGTCAGCTTGAGCATTTTGTTGGTCTAATTTGATGTTTTCCCCATCTTTATAACCTTTAGATGCAAGGCCATCAACAAAGCCTTTATTAGCGGCATCAAGAGATGGATGTTCTACCAATTGAATAACTCCGATTTTCTTTTGATCATTAGTTGCTGTATTGGAACCGCAACCAGCTACCATTGCCATAATAGAGATAGCACTAAGTGCTACTGCAATACCTTTTTTCCAGTTCATATGTAACTCCTTACCAGTTGTGTATTAAATCATAGTTGCTTTGTTCATCAATTCTTCTGGTAATGTGATGCCCAATTTTTGTAATTTATCTTTACTTACAACTAATTTAAATTCTTTTTGCATTTCAATAGGCATATCTTCAACTTTAGCTTCACCAGTTAAAATTTTAGCTGCCATTAAACCTGTTTGGTATCCAAGTTTGTAGTAATCTACGGACAAGGACATTACAGCACCACCTTTTACGTGGTTATCTTCGCCGCCAAACACAGGAATTTTTGCTGGGTCGGTAATTGCTACAAGATTGCTCATCGCAGAAGCTACTACATTATCTGTTGGCACATAAATTGCGTCTACACGTTGAGACACAAGATTTTGTGCTGCTTGTTGAATATCGTTTACGTTAGAAACGGTAACTTCTTCAACCTTAACACCTTTTGTAGCTGCGTAAGCTTTCATTTTCTCAACTTGTATTTGAGAGTTTACTTCACTAGAGCTATAAATAGTACCAATTGTCTTAGCATTTGGTAATACTTGTAAAATTAAATCAACTTGTTGTTCTACTGGGTTCATATCAGATGTACCAGATACATTACCACCTGGTTTTTCATTAGATTTAACAAGTTTTGCTGCTTCGTAATCAGTAATAGCAGTCCCCAAGATTGGGATATCATGAGTTGCATTCGCCATAGATTGAGCTGCCGGTGTTGCAATCGCTAAGATTAAGTTTTTACGATCAGATACAAAACGCTGTGCAATACTGTTCAAATTAGATTGATCAGCTTGTGCATTTTGTTGGTCAAAGGTAATTTTATCTGCCAAGCCTTTTTCTTTTAAAGCATCAACAAAACCTTTGTTTGCTGCATCAAGTGCAGGATGTTCAACCAGTTGTACTACGCCAACCTTGTATTCACCATTAGATGTTGTTCCATTTGAGCCACAGCCTGTAAATGCCATCAATGCTGCCGCCGTGAGCGCTAGGGCAATACCTTTTTTTAAATTCATGGGGATTTCCTTCCTATCTGCAATGACTATAATACATCTATTATAAACAAATTTCTTTACTACATCAATGTAGCAGATTAAAGTATTTTACATTTGTCCATTTATAGGACACATAAAAATGTGAAATCCTCTTATTTTTCAAGAGATGTTAACATGTCTTCTGTTAGCTCATTGGCCGCTAAAATATAGTCTTTAAGGGTCCCTTTATCAAGAGCTACCTTCATAACGGGCACTTCAAATGGATCGAGGATGACACACATTAAAATTTCACCCGTTACATAATAACCAACTATAGCCTCCCCTTCTTCAGGATCTAAAGTTTCACGCTTTACCGTTACACAGTAAGGCTTCATTACCTGTGTTGCAGCTTCTGCTACTTCTTCACGATTAGAAATATATTCTTTAGCCTTTGTTTCAGGAATATCAAAAATATCGACTTTTACAGTCTTAACCTCTGTTGCCTCTCCCTTCGCTGCCTCTATGGCTGCGCCTAAATCTGTTTGATTCATATATACCTCACATAGAATGGACTTTCACCATTGGTGAAAGCCCCATAATTTTAGATTGATTCATCAGCTGCATTTAAGAATGCCACATAGCATTGTTTAGCCTCGTAAATATCCGCCTTGGATGTAACCTCCCATGGAGCATGCATACTAAGCACAGCCACGCCACAGTCGATAACATTCATACCGTATAAGGCCATGATATAAGCAATGGTACCACCACCGCCGAGATCAACCTTGCCAAGCTCTGCAGTTTGATATGTTACATTGTTAGATTCCATGACACGACGAATAAAGCCCATATATTCAGCATTGGCATCATTAGAACCAGATTTACCACGAGAGCCTGTAAATTTATTGAATACAACACCCATACCTAGGTAAGATGCATTTTTCTTTTCGAATGCAGATGCATATAAAGGATCATAGCCAGCACTAACATCGGAAGATAACATACGAGAATTTTCCAAGGTCCGTCGTACACTTACAGAATTAGGTTTACCCATAAGTGTGAGAACTTCTGCTACTGCATTTTCAAAGAAACGAGATTGCATACCAGTGGCGCCTACAGAACCGATTTCTTCTTTATCTACAAGCAAGCAACAAGTAGTACGTTTAACATTGTCTACTTCAAGCATAGCTACTAAGGATGTATACGCACATACGCGATCATCTTGTCCATAGGCCATAACCATGGAGCGGTCAAAGCCCATATCACGAGCCTTGCCTGCTGGTACGATTTCGAGTTCCGCAGATAATAAATCACGTTCTACAAAGCCATATTCTTTTTCAAGAAGGTTGTTAATAAATTTAGTAACCCCTTCTTTTTCTTCATCTTTTACAGGACGACTGCCTATGAGTAAATCAAGGGCTTCCCCTTCAATTACCTTAGCTGCATTCTTTTGCATTTGCTCTTGTCCCAAATGCGGTAACAAGTCTGTAATGCAGAATACAGGATCATTTTCGTTATCCCCAATATTGATGTTGATACGAGTACCATCTGTTTTTACTACAACGCCATGAATAGCAAGAGGCATCGCAACCCAATGGTATTTTTTAATGCCTCCATAGTAATGAGTATCCCAAAATACAAGATTGCTATCTTCATATTGTGGGTTTTGTTTTACATCGATACGTGGAGAGTCAATATGAGCACCTAAGATATTCATACCCAATTCAATATCATCAGTACCAATATTAAATAAAGCAATGGATTTATCCATATGTGTGTAATAAAGCTTGTCTCCTGCTTTAATTGGCGTATTGGATTTAATAATATCTTTTAAATTTACATATCCTTTTGCTTCTGCAAATTCAACGGCCTGTACAACACATTCACGTTCTGTTTTACCATTATCTAAAAATTGACGATATGTATCACTTAAGGCATATACCTTTTCCATAGTGGCATCGTCGTAATTATGCCATGCATATTTGCGTTCCATAATCTATCCTTTCTAAATGCTCACAAGCTAATAATTAAGAAACTATAGATGTGAACAGGAATTAATAAAATTATTTTTGGCGGTCCTTTTCAAGTTCCGCCCGGCGAAATTCCAAATATTTTCGCTCTTTCTCTCGATTAATTTCAGACTTCTGAGTATATAGAGAACGAATTTCGTCCGTACAATGCGTTAATACCTTTGTAACGTAGAATTTAGTACTACCGGACTTAATCGTATATTTTCCAACTTTAAGTTGCACTGCAAAATCGCCATGTTTAGGACAAACGCCTATAGCGAGATGCTTATCACCTTGCAATCGTTCTGGTCGCGTCATTTCCAAGCGGGTCTGACAATACGGGCAGAATGATAATCGAACCCTTCTATCATGAACAATGCGCTTCTTTTCAGGAAAGTTCTCATACATAAAGAACGTTAAAATTGGTGGATATAAGAAAGGATTACTACTTTCCTTTCGAATTAGATCATAATGTAAAATACCTTGTTGTATATCTAGCTTTTGACATATATGAGCCGTAAATACAGCATCATGTAATGCATTATGAGCAGATAAATGCTCCGTAGATATATTTAGGTCCTCCATGGCATGAGCCACAGAATACTGTTGACTCGTACCATATCGCTGATACGCATAAATCATCTGTGCATCTACCCATTGATCATAAGATAAAGCTTTCATCCTATGAAGCATTAGATTTTCACGCAATATGAGAATATCATCAGACCCCCAAGATAACAACATATACTCATCACCACACCAATTTTGAAAGTACTGCATAGCCGTCTTAAAGGGCACACCATGATCGAGTTCTCGTGATGTAATACCTGTCAATTCACGGACATGTTTATGCATCCGTGGCAGGTATTGTGGTTTGATGAACATTGTAAAATGATCTACAATGTCCATCTTTTCATTCAGTTTTACCGCTCCGATTTGAATGATTTCCCCAGTTAGTGGCATTTTTGTGCGCTTCATAAAGCTAATGTCATTGCTATAGGGTTGATTCCACTCTAAATCAAATACAATATAGTTCATATGTTTATTTCGATTCTGAAAGCAACGTTTCCGCTGCTTTAATGACCTGTTCTTCAGAAATTACGGACAAACCTTTGTAATTTCCTTCTTTAATAATCTTCTTCATGCTTTTACCAACCTCATAGGAGTCCATCGTTTCAAGAACGATAGCATGAGCTTGGTACGGACCATAAAAGAATGGGTTTGATGGACCGTAAAGCGCCACAATTGGCACCTTTTGGCTGATGGCCACATGCATAGGACCAGAGTCATTTGTAATCAATAGATTACAGCGGCTCATTGCCGCCGCCAATGGTCCTAACTGGAATTTTCCAGTAGCCACAATCGGTTTCGTTTCCATTTGTTCCACTACAGGTTGCACCATTTCGAGATCCATAGGGCCACCAAAGAATACCGTCTTATACCCTAAACGACCGAAATGATCAGCTACATGAGCAAATCGTTCAGCAGGCCAGCGCTTCTCAGGAACAGCACTACCAATATTAAAACCGATGAGTGTATCACTATCTGTTAAACCATGACTAGCATAGAACTCCTGAGCCTCACGGCGCCAGGCCTCACAAGTTTCAATGTGTAAACCAGAGTTAGAAATATCCGTTACACCTAATTGCTCCAGTACATTGATGTACATATCTGCAGCGTGGCGTGTTTTACGGTCTAGACGGGTGTATTTTGTCATAAATGGTCTAAATAAAAAATGACTCATACCAGTCGTAATGGGCGCATGAATCTTCCAGGCTAAATAGGAAGTACGTTCATTGGGGTGTAAATTGATAACGATATCAGGTTTACCCTTTGCATTAATCTCTCGAGCTATCTCATTGAGCCCAGAAATACTATTATGACGCCCCTTTTTATCTACAACGATAAGTTCATCAATATTTGGATTATATTGCATCACTTGTTGCAGTTTTTCATCTATTACATATGTAATATGACTATGTGGAGCCGCTTTACGTAGCACCTCTAAGAATGGAGTCGTTAAAATAACATCACCTAAGTGCATGAGAAAGGTGACCACAATGCGTTTATAATCAAGTTCCATTATAGTTCCTTTCCAATTACTTGCTCATATACAGACCACACAGCATCTACAGGAATTTGAGCCATACAATCAGGATCATCTACTAATGGCTGTTCAGGTGTAGCCTTTGATGTAGGTGAAATAATAAGATGTACATGACTCCCTCCATATGGACCAGTTCGTTTTGGAGATGTGGTTCCAAATAATGCAATCAAAGGCCGCTTCAGAGCATTAGCAATATGCAAAGGGCCCGTATCAGCACTGATGAAAATTTCACAGTGTCGAATCAACTCAATTAGCTCTGGCATGGATGTAGATCCCACTAGGTTAATGAGATTCTTATTTTTCACATAGTTTTCTATGAAAGCTCCTTTTTCTGCATCATCTGGAGCACCAGCAATAACTACTTTTTTACCTGATTCACATAAGCGGATACATAGCTCACCAAAGTTAAGAAGTGGCCATTCCTTAACAATCCAGCGAGCACCTGGTACAACTACTACATATTCATCTTCTACACCATGAGATTGTAACTTATGCTTAACGGACTTCTCCGCCTCCACATAAGCAGGCATAGGAAACTCTACGCCTTCTACATCGCCTCCAAGAGCACGTACGGTATCGAGGTATCGTTCGATAACATGATCGTATTTATGTTCACCAACAAGTGCTTTATTAACTAAATTACTGCCTTCACGAAGTTCCCAGTAGCCATATTTTTCAGGCGCACCAGATAATAATGATACAATGGCGCTCTTTGCAATACATTGAAGGTCTAAAGTCATATCAAAATGACGGCTATGTAAATCCTTACGTAACTGCCATAAATAAGCAGGCTTTTTAAGTTGTTTCTTGTCGATAATGATTACATCATCTACCCATGGTTTACCTGGTAGGAGACTCTCAAATTGTTCATGAATAGCCCATGTAATATGCGCATTAGGCCAATTTTTACGCACTGCATACAAGGTAGGCAATGCATGAATTACATCACCTAAAGAACTCATCTTAATGATGAGTATATTCTTGTAATCTTTCATATAGCCTCCCAAAATACAACACCACAACTAAAAAGCCTCATAACACCGTTGAATCTGATTTACTCTAAAGTAAGCGTAAAATAAATAATTGACTAAATAATAGTCTTAATAAAATCTAACAAATTTGTACCTGTAAATAGATAGCCTTTTACACCAGCCGCTTCTGCTGCATCAACATCGCGCTGACTATCACCGATAAGAAAGCTAGCTTTAGGATCTACATCATAATCCTTAATAGCTTGATTGATCATACCAGGCTTTGGCTTTCTACATTCACAATCGACAGCATAAAGTTGCACAGATCCTTCTTTATGGTGAGGGCAATAATAAAAATGTAAAATTGGTGCCCCACTGCGATCTAGTTCATGAGCCATGTGATCATGTAAAATCTGAACATCAGATTCCTTATAATAACCTCTAGCTACACCACTTTGATTTGTCACTACAATGAGGTCATAGCCCTTGTTATACGCATAAGCTAGTGCTTCTTTAGCTCCATCCACCCATTCTAAATCGCTGATTTTATATAAATAGCTAACATCTTTATTGATAACACCATCGCGATCTAAAAATAATACCTTGCGCATTAACGTAAATACCCTTCGTTATTATCGAGTAGTTCACAATATTCTTTAACAGCATCTTCCATTTTATGGAACCCTTTATCATAACCAGCAGCCAATAATTTAGTAGTATCAGCCTCAGTAAAGCTTTGGTATTTACCTTTTAATACCTCAGGGAATGGAATATATTCAATCTTGCCTTTACCGTTGTAGTCAATAACAGCTTGCATGAATTGATTAAAGCTATGAGCATTACCAGTACCGCAGTTAAAAGTACCAGAAATTTCTGGATGCTCCCAGAAGTAGAAGTTTACATTAACTACGTCTTTAACATAGATAAAGTCACGTGTTTGACCACCATCTTCGTAGCCATCTGTACCTTCAAATAGATTGATAATACCAGTTTCTTTATTTTTGTAGAACATTTGGCGAACTAAGGAAGCCATTTTATCTTTATGAGCTTCATTAGGACCATATACATTGAAGTAACGTAAACCTACAACTTGCGCTGTATACTCACCTTCATATTTACGCACATAACGGTCGAATAACAATTTAGAGTACGCATATGGATTGAGGGCTTCTTCGGCTTCTGGTTTTTCTACGAAACCATTAGTACCATTGCCATAAGTAGATGCAGAGGATGCATAGATGAATGGAATACGACGGTCTTGGCAATAATGGAATAGATTTTTAGAACCTTCATAGTTGTTCTTCATCATATATTTGCCGTTATATTCCATTGTGTCTGCACAAGCGCCTTCGTGGAATACGACTTCAATAGGGCCCACATCGAATGTACCGTCAGCGATAGCACAATCAAAATCATCACAATCGATATAATCTAAGAATTCTAGATTTTGAATATTTCGGATTTTACGACCATCTGTAAGGTCATCAACAATAAGAATATCTGTACGACCACGGTCATTTAACGCTTTCACAATATTACTGCCAATAAAACCAGCACCGCCTGTTACGATAATCATAATTTACCCTCCTTAGCCATAGTAGCTATTTTCCCTACAATATCTGATGTAGAATAACCTTCTTTAAATGAAAGCACCTCTACATGATCTACGGACTCACGTCCAATAATGTCTTCTATCTTATAATCGCCGCCCTTAACAAGCGTATTAGGACGTAAATAAGCTAATAGTTCAGCTGGTGTATCCTCTTCGAATAACACCACACCATCAATACAACGCAATGCGCTTAATAATGCAGCTCTATCCTCTTCACGTACGATGGGACGCGTTTCCCCTTTTAGGCGTCTAACAGAAGCATCGGAATTTAATCCAATAATTAAATGGTCGCCTAACTGAGCCGCCTCTTGTAAATACGTAATATGTCCACGATGAAGAATATCAAAACAACCATTAGTAAACACAACAGTTTCACCTTTGTTTTGCCATTGTGCAATAAGTTGCTTCATCTCTTCTTTTGTATATAAAGGTTTAGATTGAACACTATGCTTATAAGAATGCCATAAATCCAATAGTTCAGATCGGTGGATTGGATATGTGCCCACCTTAGATACGACAATGCCAGCAGCACCATTTGCAATATGTAATGCCAAACGCATAGATAGACCGCTAGCAAGGCATGTCATCATCATAGATACAACCGTATCGCCTGCACCACTTACATCGAATACCTCTTGTTGTGTAGCCGGATTATGCCATGTGCGTCCATCCTTTGCAATAACAGTAATCCCTTTTGCTGACCGTGTAGCTACAATATATTCTAAATCAACATTAGCCAGTACTGACTTAGCTGCCTCTACGATGGTGGCATCATCATTAGCTAACTTATGACCTACACATTCACCTAGTTCTTTTACATTCGGTGTAATACAGGTTGCACCATTATATTTAGACCAGTCTGAACCTTTAGGATCAACAATGGTTTGTACACCATACGCCTTAGCTAAACTAAAGATTTTTTTTAGCAATGTTGGTGTACAAACGCCTTTGCCATAGTCAGATACAACAATACCATCGATACCAGCCTTACAAAGATTTTCTAGCCAAGCAGACAGTCGTTTCTCTTCCTCACTTGTTAAATCTGTAATCGTTTCAAAATCAAGACGCATCATCTGTTGTCGATCGCCTAGAATACGCATTTTAGTAATGGTAGAACGATTATCACTCGTTAATAAACCTGTTGTATCAATCTTATCAGCCTTTAGCAATTGTTGTAATAAACGACCATGGTCATCATTACCAGCAATAGCACCAAGATATACTGTGCAATCTAAATTTGATAAGTTTGACGCAACATTACCAGCGCCACCAAGCACTTCTTTCATCTTTGCCACGCGGTTTACAGGAACCGGTGCTTCCGGAGAAATACGACTTACATCACCAAAAACATAACGATCTACCATCACATCACCTATAACGGCAATCTTTAGATTGGGTAGTTGTTTTGTCAAAAATTGATTAATGGTAGCATTTATCATAATCCACCTATTCCTTACCACAATATACATGTATAACGAGTTATCTAAGAAATCGGGTTTCAAACATGTATCTATTTATAAATATGACCGTAACGGTTAATAATCTTCTTCAATGATTTCGCACATTATATGACCTGCTAGAATGTGCATTTCTTGAATCCGAGCTGTCACATTGCTCGGAATAGCTAATGTAATATCACATAATTCACCTAGTTTTCCACCGCCTTCACCTGTGAAAGCTATGGTGTGCATGCCGATAGAACGGGCCATTTCTGCAGCTTTTACAACATTCTTGGAGTTCCCAGATGTAGAAATCCCAATGAGAACGTCACCTGTACGGCCTAAGCCCTCTACTTGACGTGCAAAAACAGATTCAAAATCATAGTCATTTGCAATAGCTGTTAATGCAGATGTATCAGTAGTCAATGCAATACCTGCAAGAGAGCGTCGTTCCTTTTTAAAGCGACAAATCAATTCAGCTGCTAAATGTTGAGAATCAGCAGCAGAGCCACCATTACCACAGAATAAAATTTTATTACCATTTTCAAGGGCAGACTTACAACGGTACGCAATCTCTTGAATCGTATCCATGTGCTCCATAGTCTTACCGAAAACCTCAAGATGTTCTGTAAAACGATCTGCAATGATTGGATTTAAATCAGTCATTATAAAATCTCCTTTAACAGTCTATCTGCATTTTTCCAGAATAATTTTTCACATTGTTCCACAGATAAACCAGCTTCTTTAAATGCATCGTATAATCGATACATTTCAGAAGTGTCTTTAATTTCTGTATCCGGCTTAATACCATCAAAATCGGTTCCTAATGCAACTACATCCTCCCCGCCTTTATTGATAAGATATAAACCATGATTTACGATATCTTCAATTCGACTTATCGGTGATGTGCCTAAAAAAGATTGGGCAAAGTTAAGGCCTATCACACCACCCTTATCAGCAATAAGCTTAATCAAATTATCTGGTAGATTTCTAGTATGGGCTGTAACTTCACGTGCATTGGAGTGTGATGCTACAAATGGTACATCTAAAATATCTCCTAATTGCTCAGTACCAGCATCATTCAGATGAGAACAATCGACGATTATCCCTAAATCTTGCATAGCCTCTACAAATTCAACGCCTTTTGATGTTAATTTTTTATGCTGCTCACCACAATGTGGCTCACCCAGTCCATTTGGATAATTCCAGGTAAGCGTAATAAGTCGAACCCCATCTTGATAAGCTTGTTTAAGTTTATCTAAGTCACCACCTAGTACGCCGCCCTCTTCAATAGACATGAGAGCTCCAATCTTGCCAGTCTCATATACATACTCTACATCTTGATAAGAGAGCACATGTTGTATGTGCTCTCCATAGTGATGAATTTGTGATGTACATAAATTACGCATCGCTTCATAACGACCATAAGGGTCATTTGTATCACCAAGATTGATAAATAATGCAAAATCCTGCACCTTGCTGTGAGCCTTTTGTAATTTTTCTATATCGATTTTCCAAGTATTACAATACAAATCTCCATTACTAGGATAATCTATTAACTTCATAATCGTATCGCAGTGTAAATCTATCATAAAGCCTCACATATACTATTAGTAATTAACTACGTTTTGGTTTTTTAGCATCTAGTTTTTTTAATGCTTTCAGTTCTTCCATAAAGCTATCAATATTATCAAACTTACGATATACGCTAGCAAAGCGAACGTATGCAACTTGGTCGATATCTTTTAATTGTTGCAATACAAGTTCACCTATACGATCAGTAGTTACCTCTTGGTTGATTTCATTACGAATATCACGCTCTACATCATTCACTACTTGTTCCATCACAGACATTGGTACGGTACGTTTATCACAAGAGCGCAATAGACCATTTAATAATTTACCGCGATCAAATAATTCACGACGTCCGTTTTTCTTTAACACCATAAGTGGTACTTCTTCTATAATTTCATAGGTAGTAAAGCGACGGCCACAATTGATACATTCGCGGCGACGGCGAATACTATTACCTTCATCAGTCGTTCTAGAGTCTGTTACCTTCGTGTCTGTGTGTTGGCAATAAGGACATCTCATCTGTTACTACTCCTTTTTTAATAATCACTCTAAAATAGTGCATAATACGCCCATTTTCTCTACTATATATAGTACCATGAAAGCCTTTAAAATACAAAGAATCCCTAGGATTTCCTAGGGATTCTTCCATTATTCTAGAGCATTTTATGTTATGAAATACTTTAGAAATAATATTTTTAATTTTATCTACTATTCTAACTATCGTTTAGGAGCATCTTCAACGCGAAGCAAGCAGTCGCCAGATTCGATGCGGCTACCTTCACGAACTAGAATTTCTTCTACGATACCATCGATAGGAGCAGTAATTGTAGTTTCCATCTTCATCGCTTCTGTAACGATCAATGGCTCACCTTTAGCTACAGATTGACCATTTTTAACGAGAATCTTAACAACGGAACCAGACAATGTAGCACCAATTTCACCAGGGTTAGATTCATCCGCTTTACGACGAACAACGCCAGTAGTCTTAGCATGTTTATCATGAACTTTAATACCACGAGGTTGACCATTGAACTCGAACAATACGATACGGTTACCATCTTCATCTGGTTCAGATAAGCCGTTCATTTTGATGATAAGTGTTTTACCTTTTTCGATAGTTACTTGAATTTCTTCGCCCCGTTTCATACCGAAGAAGAATGTTGGAGTATCAAGTACAGATACATTACCAAAGTCTTTTTTAAATTTATTGTAATCTTGGTAAACCTTAGGGTACAAGCAGTATGCACTGATATCTTCATCAGTTGTTTGAGCACCCATTTCACTCAATTCATTGCGAACATGTTCAAAGTCTGTTGGAGGCAATACTGCACCTGGACGAACTGTGATTGGTTTTGCACCTTTCAAGATAATTTTTTGTAACTCTTCAGGGAAACCTTGATATGGAGTGCCAAGACGACCTTCAAAGAATTCAACTACGGATTGAGGGAAGTCTAATACATCGCCTTTTTCGTAAATATCTTTTTCAGTCAAGTTATTTTGTACCATGTACAATGTCATATCACCTACAACTTTAGAGGATGGCGTTACTTTGATGATATCACCAAACATCATGTTTACTTGGTGGTACATTTTCTTAATATCAGCCCAACGATCACCAAGGCCTACCATCTTAGCTTGTTGTTGCAAGTTGGAATATTGACCACCTGGCATTTCATGTTGATATACTTCAGTGTTAGGATATGCTTCTGCTTTATCTACACCTTTGTAGTAAGGACGAATGCTGCCAAAGTAATGCGACATTTCTTCCATGTAATCAATGTTCATTTCAGGTTGACGGTCATGTCCACTCAATGCATAGTACATGGAGTTCATGCTAGGTTGAGATGTACCATTAGCAAATGCAGAGTATGCTAAGTCGATAACGTCTACACCAGCATCTACAGCGCGACCATAGGAATAGATAGCATTGCCAGAACCTTCATGTGTATGTAAATGAATCGGTACAGTAACAGCATCTTTTAAGGCAGATACAAGATTATAAGCAGCTTGAGGTTTCAATAAACCAGCCATATCTTTGATAGCAATAATATTAGCACCCGCTTTTTCAAGCTCTTTAGCCATATTTACATAGTAGTCTAAATTGTATTTAGGACGGTTGCTATCAAGAATATCTCCTGTATAGCACAATGCTACTTCAGCAATTTTGTTTTGTGCACGAACTTCATCAATAGCTACATGCATATTATCAAGGCTATTTAAGCTATCGAATACACGGAATACATCAATACCATTAGCAGCAGCACGTTGGATAAATTGACGAACTACATTATCTGGATAAGATGTGTAACCTACAGCATTAGCGCCACGAATAAGCATTTGAAGTAATGTATTAGGCACTTCGCGACGGAACATACGTAAGCGTTCCCATGGATCTTCATGTAAGAAACGATAGGATACGTCGAATGTAGCACCGCCCCAACATTCCAAGGAGAATAAGTTAGGAACACCTTTTGCAGCACGACCAGCTACGCGAGCCATATCAATGGTACGTAAACGTGTAGCAAATAAGGATTGGTGAGCATCACGCCATGTTGTATCTGTAAAGAATACTTGTTTTTGATCAGATAACCATTTACTGAAGCCTTCTGGTCCTAATTCATCAAATTTTTGTTTTGTACCAGCTGCTGGAGATACATCTAAATCAGATGGCATTTGAATTGGTTCAAAATCAGGTACCACTTGAGGACCTGCACCAGAGTAGCCATTGATTGTTACGTCAGCAATGTAACGTAATAATTTAGTACCACGATCGCGGTCTGGTTTTAATTCAAACAATTCTGGATGGTCTTCAATGAAGTTAACAGTGTAGTTACCGCTTTGGAATTCAGGATTTTCAAGAACGTTAATCAAGAAGTGAATATTAGTTTTAACGCCACGAATACGGAATTCTTTTAAACAACGAAGCATTTTACGAATAGTTTCTTCGTTGTTAGGACCGAATGCAGTCGCTTTTACAAGCAAGGAATCATAGTAAGGTGTTACTACGGCACCTGTGAAAGCATTACCAGAGTCTAAGCGGATACCAAAGCCACCGGAGCTACGATATGCCAAGATTTTACCTGTATCAGGCATGAAGTTATTTTTAGGGTCTTCTGTAGTGATACGACATTGGATTGCAGTACCTTTACAAGGAACTTCATCTTGTGCTGGAATACCTACTTCTGGGCTATGTAAGTCATAACCTTCAGCAATACGGATTTGAGAATGAACGATATCAATATCTGTAATCATTTCTGTTACAGTATGTTCTACTTGGATACGAGGGTTAACTTCGATGAAATAGAAGGAGCCATCAGCAGTTACCAAGAATTCTACAGTACCCGCATTAACGTAGCCAACATTTTTCATGATTTTTACAGCTGCATCACATACGGCTTTACGAGTTTCCAATGGCAATGCAAAAGCTGGAGCCATTTCAACAACCTTTTGGTGACGACGTTGTACAGAGCAATCACGTTCATGTAAATGAACTACATTACCATGTTCATCACCTAAGATTTGTACTTCAATATGTTTAGGTTCAACAATAAGTTTTTCTACATATACATCATCATCGCCAAAGGCAGCTTTCGCTTCAGATTTAGCACGATCATATGCATCACGAAGATCTTCTTTACGATGAACCTCACGCATACCACGGCCGCCGCCGCCATTTACGGCTTTGATCATCAATGGGAAACCATGAGTATTTGCAAATTCTTCTAATTGTTCAAAATCACGCAATGCCCCATCAGAACCTGGAATCATTGGGATATCTGCCAATTTAGCTTGTGCACGAGCATTAACCTTATCGCCGAACATATTTAAATGTTCTACATGAGGTCCGATAAAGATGATACCTTCTTCACCGCAACGACGAGCGAACTCTTCGTTTTCAGACAAGAAACCATAACCTGGATGGATAGCATCAATATCATGTTCTTTTGCAATACGGATAATATCTTCAATATCAAGATATGCTTCAACAGGTTTTTTACCTTCCCCTACGAGATAGGCTTCGTCAGCTTGGTTACGGTGCAAGGATAATGTATCCTCTTTGGAGTAAATGGCTACAGTTTTGATACCCATTTCATTACATGCACGGAACACGCGGATTGCAATTTCACCACGGTTGGCAACCAATACGGATTTAATTTTTCTCATGTATTGCCTCCTACTAGCTTCCACTAATGTGAACTATCAGCTTTCATTTTTATTAATATATGAATATTTCCTATACTTATAGACAAAACAA
>NZ_DXLG01000189.1 GCF_019414865.1 Veillonella sp. | reverse complement strand
GTATTGGTATGCAGAACCGCACCTTCGTGATTATAATTTTGATTGTTAAATTGTGATTTTGTCTTTAATTTTCTTAAATACGCCGTCACCAATGCCCTTCACCCCCTTGATGCCTTCAACGGAAGTAAAAGGGCCTTTTTGTGAGCGATATTCTTCAATCCTTTTAGCCATGGCAGGGCCTATACCTGGCAGAGAGTCTAATTCTTTTGCAGTGGCAGAGTTTATGTTTATCTTATTACCACGCAATAACACTTCAGGATTACCGTGAAAGTTAAATACTACATGGATATGATCACCTGCAGTAACTGGCTTAGCCATATTTACCGACTCTACATCTGCATAGGGTAATAGTCCTCCTGCTAGCTTAACAATATCACCTACAGTAGCTGAGCTTTCAAGCTCATATAAACCAGGTGAAGCGACTGCACCTGTTATATAAGCGATTGGTTTATTAGGCTGTTGTTCTACAGTAGATATAGAAGAATTTCCATCTATACCCCCTTCAACTAGGACAGAATCGCTATCATCTGTTATAATAGGCCATAGGAAACAAATTCCTACTAAAACACATAGGATTAATATAATTATCATATAGGGCTTCAATTTAGCTTTCATAGTGCACCTCCTACTGAAGGATTTCCCTATGAAAAATAAAACTCCTACCACTGACTCTATTGGTCACACTAGCAGGAGTTTAACAATTGATGACGAATTAAAGGAGAAATTATGAATCAAGATACATTAAGAAAATATGCCCGTACATTATTACAATACGGTGTAAACTTGCAGCAAGACCAAACATTAGTTATTTCTGTAGATGTAGAAAATAAAGACTTTGCAGTGATTGTTACTGAAGAAGCTTATGAACTTGGTGCTAAGGAGGTTGTTCTGAACTGGAGATGCTCCCCAATTGCCCGTCAACGTTTATTACATGCGAAAGAATCTGTTTTAGAAAAACCTGCTAACTGGATACCGGAATTCTACAAACAATACATCGATGATAAGGCAGCCTTCTTATCTTTAATCAGTGCTAATCCAAAAGCCTTAGAAGGTATTCCAACAGATCGTATTTCCTTACAATCTCGTAACTTAAATAAAGCGTTATCCTTCTATCATACAGCCATCATGAACTCTTCTGTTACATGGTGTGTTGCTTCTGTACCAACAGTTCTTTGGGCAGATTTATTAGGCTATAAAGGTACAGACGAAGAAAAAATTAACCAATTATGGGATACATTATTGAAACTTTGCCGCATTGAAGGTGTAGAACCAAAAGATACGTATCGTCATCATATGGCAAAATTGCGTCACCGCTGTGAAGCATTGAATAAATTAGACTTAAAGGCATTGCGTTATACTTGTGAAAATGGTACTGACCTCCTATTAGAATTGCCAGAAGGTCATATTTGGCTAGGTGGTGAAGAATCCTCTAAAGATGGTACTATTTTCAATGCCAATATACCTACAGAAGAAGTTTTCTCTGCTCCACAATACAATGGTGTTAATGGTATTGTATACAGTACAAAACCTTTAATTTACCATGGCAACACTATTTCTGATTTCTCCTTTACGTTTAAAGAAGGTAAAATCGTTGAATATACAGCCAAAGAAGGTTATGAAGTATTGAAAGAATTAGTAGAAACTGATGAAGGTTCCCACTACCTCGGCGAAGTTGCTTTAGTTGATCACTTCAGCCCAATTAGTCAATCTAACCAAATCTTCTTCGAAACATTGTTTGATGAAAATGCGTCCTGCCATTTAGCAATTGGTGCCTCTTATCCAACATGCCTTAAAAATAGTGATGGTTTATCTGAAGAAGAATTAAAAGAACGAGGCCTTAACCACTCCTTAACACATGTAGACTTTATGATTGGCCATGAACGTATGAACATCAAAGGCTATACTCGTGACGGTCAAGAAGTAGACATTATGATTGATGGTCGTTTACAAGTATAAACATAACTACAAAACAATCATAAATTGGATGACAGCAAAGAACTATATGTCTAGTCTAACGTCTCTAGTAGATATCAATTTATATTGGAAAACTACATATGAAAC
>NZ_DXLG01000188.1 GCF_019414865.1 Veillonella sp. | reverse complement strand
AATCGACCTAGAAAATGCCTTGGGTTTAAAACACCATTTGACATGTTTAAACATGGAATTAAAAAATTGATTTAATTTTGTCGCATTACTTATTGCAATTCATCATATAAAAAAGTGGTTATCAACCTTGAGTTGATAACCACTTAATGGAGTATAGTAAGCTACATGATTTCCGCTTTCAAATCAATAATATTTTTAGCAGCTACACAGCCAGGGCAGTCACAGAATTCTGCGCCTTCTGCTTTAATGTCTTTAGCGTGTTGTAATAGGTTAGCTGCGCCTTCTTCGCCAAGGATTTGTGTAGCAAGTTCAGACCCTGCAAAGCCTATTGTTTCATCGATAAGTGCAATGTTTTGTTCTGCTACGGATACGAGTTGCTTTGTAAGTTCTTCTTGTTTAGGTGTACCTTCTGCATTAATCCAAGATTGAGCGAATTCCTTTACTGTTTCATTGCTTGTAGGTGCATCTAATAAAGCTTGTACGAGTTGTGTTAATCGTGTATGTGTCATGATAATCTCCTTGATATAACTAGTAAATATAAGTTTGGAAAAATGCACGCACTATCATATGAGCACCTGTTCATTTTTATAAGTTCATTATAGCACTTACAATAATTTTGAATAGTAGAATTATTTGCGATAGATACTATCAAATAGGATAGATTTATGATGATAGCTGTTTCAATTTTTAATGATATAATTTAGTTAATAAATGTAGTTTGTTTGCAGGGGATTGTATCATGAAAAAGGTTGTATGTGCGTTAGCTACGCTAGCTTTTATAGGTTCCATCAATGTTGTGTTCGCAGATGATTTGATGAGATTCCGTCTTAATGGTAATTCTATTTATGATCAGCCCTATGGTGACAGAAATGAGTTTCCATGTCCTGACAGACTCGGTAGTTGTACTATGACAGATAGCGATTATAGAAGCACTCGTAAAGGTCAATCTCTAGAGGTGTTTGATACCCTATATGAGGCTAAGCAACATTTGAACTTTAAACCGCAGTTGCCAAGTGGTTTAGAGGGATTACGTTCCGTACATGTATCCATTGTGGATCACGATGTATTACAAGTTGTGTATGCCTATCATGAGCTTTTAAAAGGAACATATTTTGACCGTGTAGATGATATGCCAAAGTATATTAAGTATCGCGTATCGACTCTATCTGGTAATATCGCAGGTGATTATAAGGATTACTTACCTCAGAAAACAGAGGTTGTAAATGATATAATTGTTACCTATCGAATGGTGGATGATTTTGTCTATCTAGCCTCTTGGGAACATGGGGGGCAGAACCATGTGTTTTTATTTAATGAGCCAGTTTCTGTTGAGCGGGCTAGAGAAATGATTAACAGTGTAGGTACTAATTGAGTTTATTACTGTACTATCTTTTTAAGCTTGATTAGCTTATAATATACATATAAAGAGAGCCCATTAACGTGATTAGGGCGTTAGGCTCATCTAAAACTGAACAAAATTATGATGACGCCTAACGTGTTAGAGGACTGCACTCCTCTATACGTTAGGCGTTTATCGTTGTACTACTTAACTAGTGCAATGATAGTGACTACTGATAACAGAACTATGATAATTACATAGGTAACTTCATGATTTGTCATAGTATCACCTCCTCGCGGAGATGAACCTAACTCACGTCAACGGACTCTCTTCGTAATAAGTATAGCAAAATACTTTTTACACAAATAGCGATATACAGTCCTCTTTGTTGTGGTTGATATTAAAAATAATGGAGCTTTTATGAACGCAGATAATTACAAGATTTCAACGTTGCCATATATAGAAAATGCTAGCAATGAGATAATGGAAAAGTACAATATAAAAGCGCAATATGAAACGGAACCACCTCATGGAGATGCTATATATTCTATTTCTATAAAGGGGAAAGTATTACCATTTTGGATTTATGGTAGGGATGTTACTTTCATAGGTAATAGTATGGTTATGGTCGAGTCTGTAAGATGCAAAACTTGGGATCCCATTGAAACCATTATTATTGATTTAGAGAATGAAGTGTATGCTAGTTTAAAGGAATGGTATACAG